>DAOWJX010000006.1 GCA_030640155.1 Candidatus Aegiribacteria sp.
ATATCAGATATCCCCTGGGATGGACCTGTATCATCAGTGAAAATCGGTAGAATCGATGGAAAGTTCGTAATAAATCCCACAATGGAGGAACAGGAGAAAAGCGAGCTGGATCTTATTGTAGCCGTGAAAGGCAACGATGTAGTTATGCTTGAGGGTTCTGCTGATCAGTTTTCTGAAGAACTGGTCATGGAGGCAATCAAACAAGCCGCGGCTGAAGCAGCCAGGATAAATAAGCTGCAGATTGAACTTCAGGGTCTTGCCGGCAGGGAAAAACGTCAACCGGAAATCGCAATTGATATTCCTGAGGATCTTCAGGGAATAATTAATAAGATCGCTTTTCCCGGGTTTGAAAAAGTGTATGGAAACGGTGTGAAGAACGCTCTTTCAGAAGCGGGAGATGTTGCTGTAGATAGTGCTCTTGAAAAACTTACAGGCAAGTACGAACACCTGGATGATGAAGTACAGCTTCGGAAAATAATTTCAAATGCTGTCCATGATGCGGAAAAGTCATTTGTTCGACAGAAACTGCTTGTTGATCGCAAGCGCCCGGATGGTCGCGCTGAGAGCGATGTACGCAAGATTACATGTGAGGTTGGCATATTGCCGCGTCCTCACGGTTCTGCCCTGTTCACCAGAGGAGAGACTCAAGCACTTGTCGCAGTCACTCTTGGTGGCGCAAGAGATGTACAGCGCATCGATGCCTTGATGGGTGAATACACCAAGGATTTCATGCTTCATTATAATTTCCCTTCATTCAGTGTTGGTGAAGTCAGACCCGCTCGCGGGCCCAGCAGACGGGAAATCGGTCACGGTCATCTTGCTGAGATGGCGCTTTATCATGTAATGCCGAAGGAAAAGAAAGACTTCAATTACACGGTAAGAGTAGTATCGGATATTCTGGAATCGAATGGTTCTTCCAGTCAGGCCACAATCTGCGGAGGCTCGCTCAGCCTGATGGATGCAGGAGTTCCCGTATCAGATGCTGTAGCCGGTGTTGCGCTCGGTCTTGTAACTGACGGGAATGATCACATTATTCTCTCAGACATTGCCGGTGTTGAAGACCATCTCGGCGATATGGACCTGAAAATCGCGGGAACAAGAACCGGTGTCACAGCAATACAGATGGATCTCAAAGTTGAAGGAATATCGCTTGACGTCCTCGGGGAAGCTATAGACAGAGCCAGAGAGAATCGAATTTTCATTCTTGATGAAATGGATTCTGTTATCAGTGAACCCCGTGAATCCTTGAGTGAATACGCTCCAAGGGTATACACGATCTCGATCGAAAAAGACATGATTGGTAAATTGATAGGTCCCGGTGGAAAGAACATCCGCGCTATAACGGAAGAAACGGGCGCGGACATCAATATAGAAGATGACGGCACGGTTGTTATCCTGTCAGACGACGCTGAAGCTGCGAACAGAACTCTGGAACTGATAGAGCTTTCAACAGGAAAACCAAAGCTTGGTCAGATATATAACGGCGTTGTTGTTAACATCTTGAATTTTGGAGCATTTGTTGAGATAATGCCCGGAACTGACGGGCTGGTTCATATCAGTCAGCTCAGCAAAGATAGAGTTGAGAACGTTGAAGATGTTCTCAAACGGGGACAGCATGTAAAAGTCAAGGTTACCGCTATTAAAGATAATGGTAAGATTGATTTGACAATGAAAGATGTTGATCAGAAAAGCTGAAACATCTTCTCTATAGTGATGGATTGTTCTGCAGAATGGGGAACAGATGGGAATAGAAGTATTGCTTGAAGTGCTTGAGCATGCACGCGGTCTTCCCCTTCCTGCGAGGGCGACCGATGGCTCAAGCGGTGTGGATCTGATGGCTTCCATTTACGCATCAATCGCAGTCGATCCGGGGAAGAGAGTTCTCATCCCGACCGGTCTCAAAGTGTCGATACCCCTCGGGTACGAATGGCAGATAAGACCAAGAAGCGGCAACGCGTTAAAGCACGGCATAACTGTTCTGAATTCCCCAGGCACTATTGATTCTGATTACAGAGGTGAGGTTCAGATCATTCTGGCTAATCTGGGGGATGAGCCTTTCGTGGTGGAACGCGGCGACAGAATAGCTCAGGCGGTTCTTGCTCCTGTCGCCTATCCTGTATTCAGGACTATTGAGAAATTGCATGACACGGAAAGGGGTGATGGGGGGTTTGGACATTCCGGGAAATAAAAGTTTTCAATTATTGAGATTCCCATTGATCCTGCTGCTGATACTCAGTATCGCGTGCAGCTATGGGTTCCGTGGAAGCCTTCCGGAACACATTCAATCTGTTAAGATCATTCCGATCAGAAGCAGAGTGACGCAGTACGGTCTTGAACAGGATATCACATCCAGGGTAACTGAAATGATGGTGAGGGATGGAAGGCTTGCCATAGTACTTGAGGGGCAGGATTCAGAAATAGAGGGAACCATTGCGGCATATTCAAAATCGCCTTACTCCTATACATCCTCGGAACAGGTGGAAGAGTATAAACTTGAAATCAGAGTAGAAATAACTTTCATTGATCTTTTGAGGGAAACGGATATAATCAGTAATGAAAGCGTTACCACATGGCTGGTTTATGACCCCGATATTGAGACAGAGATTGATGCGAGAAACAGACTTCTGGAAGAGGCATCGAAAGATATAGTCAGACGGTGCCTGTCAGGATGGTAGGGAATTATGCTGGATTTTTTATCACGTAGGAACAACCTTTACGCAATTATACTCGCGGTTGTAATTCTTGTGGTCAGTGTCGCGGCCAAATACGTTAATGTGTTATACAGTACTCCATCCAGAGTTCAGAGTGAGCTTAATGAAATTTATGAGGAAGTGGAAAATATTCATCCCGTTTCTCTCCGGAAAGCGGAATTCCTGATAAAGTGGGGAGAGTACCGGAATTCAGATGAGTGTTCTGATGCGGTCTATCGGTCACTCTTTTACAGCGGAAGTGGATTCGACGGTAACGTATACGTTGTTTCCTATCCTGATTCAATCGAATTTCCCGGTCTTCCCACTTTTCGTCGCCAATTCAGGATAGAAAAGCCCATGGGGTAGCAGAAATGGGAATTATCGGTGACTGGCAGGAAAAGCACCCTCGGAAAAGTGGGAAAGCCAGAACTCTATTCTATATTCTATTACTCCTGTTTGTTATCTTTCTGATATTCAAAGCTGACACATTCGTAAGCGGATTCTCCCGCATATTCTTCCCGCCTGACTCTTCGTCATTTGAGAACGGCAGCGAGTGAAGCCATCAGTATTCGACGCCCATGTAGATACACTTCTTAAACTTCCGGATGCTGAGAGTTTCCTGCAGGGAAACAAAGTGACACATGTTGATCAGCCCAGAGCGAAGCGTGCCGGTGTTACTCAACTAATGACCGCGGTCTGTGCTGAAGCCGCAACGAATCAGATGACTGCCTTTCACTACGGGATTTCTCTTTACAGAGAGATTAAGGAGAGATCCTCAATAGAGCTTCTCCTCTTGCTGGAGGGCTGCCAACCCCTTATGGAGATTGAGAACAGAGAAGAAATAGTTGATTTATTATCCTTTGCTTCTCTTACCTGGAATGGTGAGAATTCCCTCGGCGGTGGGATCGGTGCGGATACCGGGCTTACAGAAGCGGGGAGGAACATGGCTTTGCAGCTTCATAATGCAGGAGTCATTCTGGATGTATCACATCTTTGTGATCGATCGAGAGTGGATCTGCTTTCGCTTGGCATCAGAACTGTTGCCACACATTGCAACTGCAGAAGTATTCTGGACATCCCGCGGAATCTTCCTGATGATGATATCCGGGAAATAGCCAGTTCCGGAGGAGTAGTAGGAGTAACGTTTGTTCCTGACTTTCTCGGGGAAGATGCTTCACTTGAGACTATTGCGGATCATCTTGAACATATTGTTGAAATCACCGATATTGCGCATGCGGGTATGGGAAGTGATTTTGACGGCACAAAATGTCTTCCGGCAGGAGTGCGTGACTGTTCGGTGTGGCCTGAAATATTTGAACTTCTGGATAGAAGAGGATGGGATCAGAAAAGCGTGGAAGCCGTTGCCGGTGATAACTGGCGCAGAATAATGATGAAATACTGAAGAGGAGATCCTGATGCGAATCATTATATTGAGTTTACTCATACTTGTTTCTTTTACTATTGCGCAGACTCCATTTGAGTTCGCGGTAGTGCAGGACCTCATACAGGGAGAACCTTTTGTAAGCGTAATAAGAATTCAGATCACCAGGGGACAGCCTGAAGCAGGGAGAAATCAGCTGGAATTGACAACCAGAGCAGGAATGACGATGGAAGGTGAGCAAAGCGTATATCCTGATTCATTGAGTGCCGTAAATGTGGAGTTCTCAGGAATTCTTGAATACTCCGCGAGTATTCCATTATTCACCATCAACAGGATATTCACTGTGATCGAAGATTGTCTGGAACGTTTTCCCGGAATGAGGATTACTGACCTCGCGCTTGATGTAGTTGCCGTGGACGACATGAGCTGGATCGGAATAAGATGTTCCATCTCCAGCATTGATAGTGTTCTTAACGGTTCTTTAAGCCAGCTGGACTTATGGCGGTCAGCTGAACTAAGGGAGTTCGAAGTGGGAACCGCCGGATTTCCAACGTTACTTCGAAGACCGGGAATTCCCGAGTACTATTCTTATGAGGATACACCTGATCTGACTCCGGTATCCGAAGTATCCGATTCTGTTCATCCCTGGAAATCACTTCTGTTTCCGGGCTGGGGACAGATTGACAGCGGAAGGGGAATCGGCTGGTTGAATATTGCGGTGGAAGCAGGCGGAATAGCTCTGCTTGTATCCGGCGAGAAAGAAACCGGAATTGCCGTTCTTGGAGTTAACCACCTGATCAGTTTCATTGATCTTTTGTAGGAGTGTGTCCGACAATGAAACTTAGTAGAAAGGAATAATCTATTGAGGAGACTCAGAACGATATTGAAAATCTGTCTTATCGCCAGTATCCTGATCTGGACTCTGGGCTTCCTTCTGGGCAGCTCCAGGACATTCAGCTGGGCTCTGGCTGGTCTTACCGCATTCCTGATACCTTTGTCCGCTGTTGGACTGATATTCATGCGTATATCCGGCATTGGTGCGCCGCCTCAGGAAATTCGACGGAAAGCAGGTGATACACTCAAGTGTATTGAGTGCGGTCGCCCTTCAGTGCCAGGTTCCAAATACTGCAGATACCATCTGGATATCAAGAAAGAGGAGGAGAAGCTGGAGCGATTCTGATGCCCAGGAGCAGGAAACTTTCATCGTATGTTCTAATGGTCGTTCTGCTGCTTACTATTCTGATTGCTGTCCTGGTTCGGGCATTTACTGCGCATAAGCAACCTGAACTTGTTGAGCTGCGCAGAAGAACTCCGGTACTTGGAACTTATGCGACGTATGCAGTAATTTCGCAGGAAGAATCAGCAGCCAATATCCTGGATGCAATGGATTCACTTGCAAGGCATCTTGATTTTGAACTGGGTGTGTTCAGTCAGGGAGAAGTATCTTTATTTAACAGCCGCGGTTATGCATGCACCTCTGAGATGTCAATTGATCTCCAGCACCTTCTGGAAGTCTCATTCCTTATTGCTTCTGTGACGGATTCACTTTTTGATCCATCAATTGGAGCACTCGTAAACGTGTGGGGATTTCCGCATGATCCTCATATTCCGGACAGTGCTTCTATAGAGAATGCTCTTTCGATATCCGGTCTTGAAAACCTGGCAATCTCCACTGATACAATCCGACTGAACCCCGGGACACTCCTGGATTTTGGCGCTATAGCGAAAGGATATACAGCGGATAGAGTCTTTGATTACGCTGTGGAACTCGGCGCGTATGCAGTCCTGGTTGAGATTGGAGGGGAGATTCGCTGTGGAGGTGATCCTGAAACCGGAAGGATCTGGAGGCTTGCGGTCAGAAATCCAAGGCTGGATGAGATCCAGGAAATGATCATGCTTGAGAACGGTGCGGTCGCGACTTCAGGAGACTATGAAAGCTGCATATTCGAAAATGGAAGCCGGTTCTGCCACATTCTTGATCCCCGCACCGGATATCCGCAGACAGGAGTGGCTTCAGTGACCGTGGTCGCTGACAGATCCGTGATTGCTGACGCACTGGCCACAGCTATCGCGGTAGGAGGAACAGATACTGCATCTTCAGTACCTGATTCGCTTTTCAATTTGATTATTGTAATCATGGAAGATGAAGCCGGGAATCTGACAGAGTGGAGAAGGGGGGAAGTGTGAGAAAGCCTGAATGGTTTGAGAAAGACGGGGAAACTTGGAGATGCCTGCTCTGTCCCAGAGGGTGCACATGGGGTACTAATTCCACATCCTACGGGTTCTGCAGAGTCCGGGGCGTTAAAAACGGAGTTCCATATCTACCCGGATATGGCGGATGCGTATCGCTTTCGATCGATCCGATTGAGAAGAAACCGCTGTACCATTTCCTTCCAGGTTCATCAATTCTCTCAACCGGTCCGGCCGGATGCAACATGAGCTGTGATTTCTGTCAGAACTGGTCGATATCCCAGGGCAAAAATGTACCTGTAAGATATGTTTCTCCGCCCGATCTTGCTTTGATGGCTATGAACAGCGGGAGTGTCGGAATAGCCTACACCTATACAGAACCTACAATATGGTACGAATATATTTGTGATTCCGCGCCACTTGTCCGGGAAAAGGGCGGCGTCTCGGTTATGGTCTCAAATGGAATGATCAATCCGGAGCCTCTCAATCAACTGATAGGGATAATCGATGCCTGGAATATCGACCTTAAATCATGGTCGGATGAATTCTATATAGAACACTGTGGCGGGTCACTGCCGACCGTTCTCGATACTTTGAAAATTCTGGCTGACTCCGAGTGTCATCTGGAGGTTACATTTCTTGTTATTCCAGGTGAAAATGATATTCCCGATGAATGGAAAAAAATGGCTGACTGGCTCGCACATGAGTGCGGTGACGATACGGTGCTTCATATTTCAAGGTACTTTCCGCGGTACAAGCTGAAGAGCCATCCTACTCCAGTTGAGACACTCATTCACGCAAAGGAAGTATTTTCTGAGAAACTCAATTTTGTCTATCTCGGGAACGTGGGGCTGGACAGCGGGGATATTGTCTGTCCATCCTGCTCGAATCTATGCGTGAGTAGAAACGGTTTTGAAGTAAAAACGGATGGCATGAACAAAGGCTTTTGCAGTGCTTGCGGTCGCGACCTGAACCTACGAGTCTGACCGGCAATGAAGCATCGGACAGACTCCTCGTACATGAAATCAGATAAGGATATCCCGTTCTTCCGCCTGACCGATCTCCTCATACCGTTGATAGCGGGTCTGGTTCTTCTTGCAATACATTTCTCAAACAGTGCACAGGATTCAGACGGACTGCTTCTGGTGGTTCACACTGGTGAGAACACTGAATATCTGCCGCTTGATCGGGATACTTCCTTCAGAGTGAATGGAAGCATGGGACGGCTGGAGATACAGATTGACAGCAGCAGAGCCAGAATATCGGAATCTCCATGTCCCGGACAGGACTGCGTCAGAAAGGGCTGGCTGACATCTGCCGGGGATCTGGCAATATGTGTCCCTTCAGGTGTATTCATCTATATCGAAACAGAATCCTCTGAAGGAGATTCTCCTGACGCGATTACATATTAACCCCGCGATCGATAATCTTCCAGCCCTTTGAACTGCTTGTGCTAGAAGACCTTTATCAATCGAGCCGTGGACACACCGGCACTGTCACTGATCCGGACGAAGTAAGAGCCGGATGGCATCTTAACCGCATCCCATGTGTAGCTGCCCGGGAAAGCTGCGCTAAGCACTCTTCTGCCGGTCAGATCGAATATGTCGATAACAGCATCACTGAAACCATCACCTGTGATAACCGCTGTTGTATTGAATGGATTTCTGCTTACATCGATTATTCTGGCATCGTGAGGTGAGGTTGAGCTTTCCTCGATACCTGTGGTCACTTCGATCTGGTAGATCATGTCATCATCGGGATTTGAAGCCCAGATGTAACCGTCACTGTCAATGGTAAGTCCCATTGCGGCGCTCACTGTTGCCCCATCCACATGACCGACCAGAAGACCATCGGTATTATAAGCCAGGATCGGGCTGTCAGAGTTGTCCCTGGCAATCCAGACACCCCCGCTCAGCCACGCTGTATCGTAAACTGTATCTCCTAATCCTGGGAAGTGATCCATGTAAAGAGCACCGGTAGACCCTGATGCACTAAACTGCTGAATCACAGGGTTTGAGTAGTAGTCATTGCCGAAAAAGTAAAGATTTGTTCCATTGCTGCATCCACCCGTCACCGACGAGTACAGGTAGCTGCCTCAACAGTATACGTCGAAATCGCCAAGATACGTTCCGCTGTTGTCGTATTTGTATACGCGGCCATAATTTGTACTGTAGTGCATTGCAACGTACAGTGTACTTCCGTGGTACACGAGACCACCGGGAACGGGATCGTAAGTTGGAGTCTGATCAGTGATGTAGAAGCTGGAAAGAACGGTGCCATTCGAAGAATCGAGCTGGTATGCATACTGGGTTGTACCATCTACTGCCCACAGATTGCTGCCATCCCATGCCAGACCTGAGATGCCCGTATCGGGAGCATCGAAACTGTTAACAACCGTAGCACTGAAAGCGAGGGCGGGAAAGATCAGAATTACCGGAACAATACGTTTCATCGTAGTTTCCTTTCCATGATTATCAATAATTCCTACCAATGAAGTATATAATCTTTCACATCCTACAGCAAGATACCTGATTGTGCAGGCGACATCATTCAGGTGACAGTGGGTTTATGAGAATAGTCGGAGATTTGAGACAGGCTTATCAGAATAGCCTGATATCCTCTTATGACAATATGTTCTTTTTGGGAATGAACGATTTTAAGCGATTATTGCTTTAACAGGGCTTCACAACATTCGCCGATAATTACTGCAATACCAGAGAATAGATAGGAAATCGGAGGAGCTGCAGGAAGCTCCCCCGGTGTTCTGTCAGCTGGCCCAGCCTGATCCGTTGCAGCCACCGCATTTCCCGTGTTCCTCAAGAACTTCGTTGTAAATTTTGCCGGTTCCCTTGCATCTTCCGCAGGGAGTTGCAGGTTCCGGCACATTGATGTGCCCATCGCCTCCGCAAACATCACAAGGGGAATATCCTCTCCGTTCTACCTGAAGAGAAGGAATTTTCCTGTCTGTGAGAATTCATCCCCTGCCTGAAAGTCACAGAGATATATCCCTGAGGTTATACGCTGACCGGAACTGTCAGATAATCCCCAGGTTACTGAATGATCTCCCGCTGTCTGGGTTCCATTTACCAGGGTATCAACAAGACGTCCACTGACATCGTAGACATGGAGTGCCACAGTTTCATTCTCCGCAAGCCTGTAGGAAAATGCAGCACCGGAAATGAATGGATTCGGATAACTCAGATAACAGCCGTGGTTCTGACCGCCGGATTCTTCGATTCCGAGGGGATACAGGGTAATATCCGCCAGCGCTGTCAGACTGTCCTCAGCGCTACTGTACAGCGTAAGCTGAAGATCGTACTCTCCCTCGGTCATTCCTGATGTATTCCACGTGGCAATAATTTCATTGAACGCCTGACTCGCTGATTCGACGATCAATATCCAGTCCGAAGCACCGTCTTCAGCCCAGGAGACCCTGTATCTGTCGAATACCGCCGGATTGTATTCTCCTGTATCCATCCATGCGGAGCCGATTATGTCAATAGTATCATCAACCTGTCCGGATGGTGGCTCGTCTATCGCTGCCACCATTACAAGAGCGGTATCCACCGCTTCAGGTTCGTATTCGAAATATGAGTTGACAGCCAGTATCCTGGAATGGTGATGGGCAATATTCGTTGACTGATATGGCCACATGGGAGTTACCGAGGAATTCGTAAGCAGCATTGTTCCTCTGTCCCAGGAAGAGATGTAAGCCAGGCATGACCCGTCGGTGAACGATACAAAAGCGCTGTCTTCAACGCCAAGGCTTATTGTGGCACCATCATGAACGCAATTCGTGGCATAGGTTTCGGAAACACCTCTTCCTATCAGTTCCCCGAAGACACTGGAATCTATATAGAATATCGTGTTCTCCATCGGATACCAGTTCCACCAGAAAACGTAAGTGTTGTTGTATTCAAGCAGCCTGTCTTCCAGAGGAAGTATCAGATTAGAAAAATAGCTGTAGTTCTCGATATTCTGAATGTTGACTGTATCGGAACCGGGCATTCTTACGCAAGAACCTCTTATTTCAGAATTGTTGATCGAAACTGAACAGCCGGGCTGGGTTTCAAGAGACCACCAGCATCTGTTGCACTGGTCGACAATGAATGTAAAACCTATACCGTCAACACCCGGTGTGCTTTCAGAGAACTCGAAATGATCAACATAATCCGGATCCGGGAACTCGATATTTATTACAGAGCCGTCACATGTTTCCAGCCACGGCATGAGTGTATCGCATCGAGTGAAATGGACGAAGCACGAATCGTCAACCATTATATCTCCAACATGATCCACATCTTCCAGTATAAGGGACGCCCTGTCGAAGACCTTTCTGAATGTCCAGTCGGGGAATTCCGTGCGTACAGCTGTGTAGATGCAATCGTCATGAAGCTGCGCGTAGTGCATCACACCGTTAGCATCCACGGTTGCGTCTGCAGCTTCAAATTCGGAGTTGTCAATTAGCCATACAAAATACTGGCCTACATAGAACTGGTTGAAGTGCAGCCAGGCATTGTTTCTGAAGACTGCTTTACCCTGATCCTGGGCGTAGACATGGCCTGACATGGTCAACTTCGCGTCATCAACAAGAAGAACTCCATCTCCGTAAATGATGATATTGCCATCCTGCGCGAAATCCTCATCGATGAGCAAAGTGTCCTGTCCCGGTCCGATATAGATGTCACCCATCTGAACGGGCTGGCTCCGGGTTTCACCCTGCGCAAGTGAAAACACAATGACTGACAGGAATAATAACTGATTCATTTCAACTCCTCACTGCAACCGATAGGAAACCGGCTTCAACAGATACGCATAAGCATCTGAAACCTATCTATTCCTGTAAGATGAATGGAGTATAAACAGTTTGTAACATTTTGTAACCGCGCTGCATGAATCGGAACGTATGTAATAGGGGGGAGCAGTGACTTTATAACAATATAACAGATGGATATATCAGACTGACCATACGGAGACCGACAGGCAGAACCCGGACATGAGAACCCATACCACGCAATCCTGTGCATGGTATGGGTTTTCTCAATGTTCGTGAATTCGCTACT
The DNA here is from genome assembly GCA_030640155.1 of Candidatus Aegiribacteria sp. Taxonomy (GTDB): domain Bacteria; phylum Fermentibacterota; class Fermentibacteria; order Fermentibacterales; family JCC-6; genus Aegiribacteria. The sequence goes on from DAOWJX010000006.1 coordinate 11,325, forward strand.
TCAGGAGTATGAACCTTCCAGTGCTGACATTTCCTCCCGCCTGGAGTCTTACCATGTAAATACCTGCAGTCAAACCTGAGGCATCAACATTGATAGAGTAGTCACCTCCGGTAAGTTCTGCATTCACAAGGGTATCTACAAGTCTTCCAGTGACGTCATAGATTGACAGGACTGTCATGCATGGCTCACTGAGGCTGAAGTTAACTTTACCGGTACTTAAAAGCGGATTCGGAGAAATCACGATTCCTGATTCAATCAGAGGAACGGTTCCTTCGATACCCAGTCCGGGACCCCATATGGATTCCCTGTAATACGCATCGAGCAGAAGATCGGCATTCATCCTGAGCCC
>DAOWJX010000341.1 GCA_030640155.1 Candidatus Aegiribacteria sp.
GATCGGATATCGATCCGAACTCGATCAACTGCTATATTCCAACCACCTGCAGGACATCACGATATGCTCATTTCATCTTCCATGGAAACACTTGAACAAGCAGAGCAGTCTGCGCCTGAGAAAGAATCTCCGGTTCCTCCATTTACCGTACTTCCAGCAGGATTTACCACTGGTCCTCCACCTCTGGATGAAATTGATACTGCCTCTGGCAGAGTGATGCGAAATCCTCCATTGAAATTCCTGCCCGGTCAGCCTTCACCGTCTTTGAAAAATGGATTTTTTAAATCTGTGCCACCTGTTCTGAAAGACAGCGGAGAAAGTGTTCCCTCAACAATAATCTTTGATTCACCAGCATCCCCGTTTGAAGAGAAACCTGACATAATCGGTCGCAAAGATGAATTAGATCCTTCGAAGGTTAATACTCCATCTGTGGTAATTCCATTTCCTCCAGTCAGCAGCATCTCTGAGGAGATGTTGCTTCCACCGTTTATAAGTGATTCTTCATCAGAGGATGTAGTCCACATCGTCCATGAACCTCCACCTCTCATTGTCAGCATGGAAAATGATCCATATGGTATTCAGGTCCTTGTTCAGGCTGAGAAAGCATCATTATCCCTAAGAAGTAAAGATCCTGATCTCCTATCACTGAAGAGACCGTTTATCAGACCTGAGGTAGATACGAATTCTTCTTTGAAGCTCTTTCTGTATTCACCCGCTCAGGGTAGTGAGAACGATATCGCTAATGCCCTGAATGAAGTACTGGGACTTTCTATTAACAGGTCCCGGAAAATGCTTGAGCGCTCTCCATCATGTCTGGCAAAATACTGGAATAATCATAAAGCCGTGGAGGTTGCCCATCAACTGGAAAAGCGTGGAGTAACCATCTCCCTAACGCGCGGAGATCTAAAAGACAAAAGCACATTTTCCGGGAGATCCCCCAGCGGTTTTCGGGCGTGGCTGACCGCAAATGGATGAATCTGTTGAGTCATACATTGAATACGCTGCTCTGGAGAAGAAACTTGCGTCCAATACCATATCCGCATACAGTAATGACCTGGAACAGGCTGACACCTGGTTCCATATCAATGGAACCGATCTTTCCGAAGCCATAACTGCTAACATAGCCGAGTATATGGCCTTTCTTTCTTCAACAGGATCCTCCGTGCGGAGCGTCAGACGTAAGCTGTCATCACTCAGGGGCTTCTTCCGATATCTGCAGATCTCAGGATTAAGAGAAGATAATCCAGTGGAATTGCTTCATTCGCCGAAACAGCCAATTCTTCTTCCTCACCCTCTGAGTCTTGAAACAGTTACTTCTCTTATTGAAGTCTGGTCGGGAGATTCTCCTCTCTCAGTTCGCAATAGAGCACTGATGGAACTTTCCTACGGAGCAGGTCTCAGGGAGAGTGAACTTACCGGAATCACAGTCGGCAGAATTCTGCTTGAAGAAGCACTTGTAAGGCCGATGGGTAAAGGTTCCAGGGAGAGAATAGTGCCAATAGGAGGGCCAGCAGTCAGATGGCTTTCCAGGTATATTGACACTGCAAGACCTGTGCTGGCACATGGCAGATCAACACCGGTGTTATTTCTGACTTACAGAGGTAACCCCCTTTCCAGAATGACAGTATGGAATATTGTGCGGAAATCTGCCTACCGCGCTGGAATCAAGCAGAAAGTGCACCCTCATTCACTGAGACACTCGTTCGCAACTCATCTGCTTCAGGGAGGTGCTGATCTGAGAGTTGTACAGGAAGTGCTGGGGCATTCGGATATCAAGACAACGGAGATTTACACAGGTGTGGATAGAACCTATCTTCGCGGTGTGATTGATCGATGTCACCCCAGGGCAGGAGAGAAATGACTCTGTTTCCATCGATATTTGAGAAACCATCAGATGTTTCAAAATTGCTTTACTATGCGGCAGTATGGAGCGGAAAAAGAACCTCAGAAGTGTGGGTGCAGGGTTACAGTACCCTGCAGACACATGTAACTGAGATATCAAGAAGCCCCTCAGGCGAAAGAGTTGAGAATCTGTCAAAGGTTTTGAATTCCATTTCAGGCAATAGAGAAACTTCAGTGTATCTTCCACCCGACATTGCATCAAGTCTGTTCAGTGCATGCCTTTCTGAAGCTCCCGCTCTTCTTGAACTCGGATACCCAAGAGATGAACCTGCTACATTCACAACGACATTTCCCGGTCCCGCCTTGAATTCAATCCGGACACGAAACCAGATTAGATCCGCGATTCATCATCTTGGAGGAGATATGGAACTCTTTAAAATTCTTCTCCGCTCGAGCGGATCCATTGATACCTGTCTTGATATCATATTCGCGGTATGGCCTCCCCAGCGGATACAGGAAGGCAAGTTCATGCTGCGCCTGGGATACCCCGGGCAGACAGTGCCGGCTGTCATGATACTTGATGAAAGACTTGCGGGTTATATTCTTCTTTCCTGCTGGGATCTCGCGCTGCGACTGAGAGACAGAGAAGATATTCAGACAGCAGTACCGGATTTTCGATCATTCTCTGTGGATGCGATCCAAACCAGCTAGCGGCTAGAGTTCATCCTAAACCTTTTAATAGTTAATTTCCCAGAGATAGAGGTGGGTGAGTTTTCCACAGTCTGCTTCAACGTAGCGGTGTGTTCTGATGTGAACTTTCCGGTAGAATTCCGCCGGAGATGACGTTGACCGGGGAGAGTTTTAGACAGTATCATCGGTACTGGTGGAGAAATCAGGAAAAAAGCAGGAAAGATGTGCTATGTTAAGAGCAGATCCCGCTATGGTGGAAATCAAGTTTCCCTTCACTCGAAGAACTGTACGACGATAGGGGCTAATTTGAGAGAACCGAGGATTCTTCATGTTGCCCCGCAAAATTTTACAGGTGTTCTGATCTTCTTCACCAGGGGCCACACAGCACTCGGGTACGATAGCAGACTGGTTACGTTCTTCCGAGCCAAGAGTAACTATGAAGAGGACATCTGTCTCGATCTGCCTTTCGTCGGTCCGATGGAATGGTTGTGGACTCTCAAACGACTGGTCAGGGCCGGCAGTATGAAAGTGCCGCTCACCGGAACCAGTGAGAGGATCTTCTGGCACCCGAGTAAAGTGGAGGCACCTCTTCAGTGGTTCCGCAGTCTGATCTGGAATCCCCGGATAAATAAAGCCGCCAGGAAGTACGGATTCTGGGATTACGACATCTATCATTTCGAGGGAGGTGTGAGTTTTTTCAGAGACGGGAGAGACGTCAGGAAACTGAAAGAAAAGGGTAAGAAAATTGTGTCTTACTACCATGGATTGGATCTGAGGATGCGCGGTGCAATCAGACCGGTATGGGAGGCTACTGATCTGCATCTGACATGCGAGTTCGATCTTTATCAGAGATATCCGGAGCTCGAATATCAGTTTCTTCCGTTCGATCCGGAAAGTGTACCTCCCGCTTCCCCGGTGAGCGAGAGGATAAGGATATGTCATGCACCCAGACTCCCGACTGTAAAAGGGACATCCATCATCGTTGATGCAGTCGAGAGTCTGACCCGTGATATACCGGTAGAGTTAGTGCTCATACAGAACTGTTCACATGCGGAAACCATCGAACTCAAATCTACCTGTCATATCGAAATCGATCAGATATCAGATGGTGACATGGGGTATGGAGTAAACTCGCTGGAAAGCCTCTCGATGGGATTGTGCACCGTTACTAACCTGTCAACGGCTTACCAGCGTTTTATCCCCGATCACCCGTTTGCTCTGGCGCACCCCGATAACCTGGGCGCTGTTCTCAGGGAACTTGTTCTGGATGCTGAACTCAGGGAGAGCTTTGCCGTGAAGGGTCCATCGTGGATCAAGAAGACCCATCACTGGATAACCGTGGCCAGGCAGCTCCATGAGCGATACAGAAAACTTGGATGGGAAAGGTGATGTTGTTCAGTAACCTTCGAAGAAATCGTCCAAAGAGGTGCAGATGATTGATATTTCTGTTCTCATTCCTGTAAGAAACGGAGGAGATCATTTCCGCACAACTCTTGTCTGTCTCGGTTCACAGAAAACTGCAGACGCGGTAATGGAAATCGTGATTGTGGATGATGGAAGCGATCAACCGGTCGCAGTCGAGTTTGCGAATGAGCTTCCCTCCGAAGTGCATATTCAGGTTATAAGGCTGGAAGGTGAAGGTAATCGCCCCAGAGCCAGAAACATTGCTCTGAAGGCTTCATCCGGAAGTGTAATCCTGATGATGGATGCAGATCTTGATTTTAATGATGACCTTGTAATAAGGCACTTGAATCACCACAGAAGTGGTGTCGCGGATGTGGTAATGGGAGCGAGGATCGATGCATGGCGTGAAAATCCGACCAGGTTCCAGAAGTGGTCTGATTCCAGAGCAATGGGTGGAAAACCCGCGGGTTTCTTTCCGTGGAACTACTGTATTACCGGTAATTTCAGCATCAGAAGGTCACTGATTGAGCAAGTTGGTGGATCCGATGAGTCGATAATTTCGTATGGGGGTGAAGATACTGAACTTGGATACAGATTCCTGATGGCAGGCGCCACCTTCTACTGGGATCCGGATATCCAAGTCAGGCATCTGGATGAGATAGACCTGGACAGGTATGCCGGTAGAATGGTTACGTACGGCCAGAACAATCTGAGATATCTGCTTGCCAAACACTCCGGGATCGAGAGTTTACTCGGAAATCAGTGGGTAAAACCGATATTCGCGTCTCCGCGCAGACCGCGTTACATGGTGATGAGATTAGTTACCCGCATTACCGTTAATCCCTGTGTGTACAGGATATTTCTCGCATGGATGAAGAGAGTTGGTTTTCCGATGTTTATCTTTACCTATATATCTGTTGCAGGTTGTATTCTGGGACTTCAGGGAAGGGATTTCATGCGAAATTCATGATTCGTATTATTAGTATCTATAAACTATTAAAGAATTTTCGGATAGGCTCCAGATAGCGCTATTCACTGCTGATTGCGTTCATCATATCGGGTTCATTATTATCAATTCATTCTGAAAAAGGTAAACGAAGTAAGAAACAAATGGAGGCTTTAATGCTATCAGCGCTGTTTTTCGCGGGAATATTCGCAGTGACTCTGCCCGATCCATCAGATATTCAAACCATCACTGCCGGTTCATCCGCTGTGATTGATATCTCCTCTGGTGAGGGGTGGATTCGCCTTCTTGAAGATGATTACGTCTGTCTGAATCTCTCGGTTTCCGGAGGAGTGAATCTCATTGCTTATGACAATTCCGGTGATATTCTCTGTCAATCCGGTCCAGGCGGGGAGATGGTTCTTTCCGCTTTCTCTGATTACTGGTTTTACATTTTAATTGAGAGAGATACCGACCGCAGTGATCCTGAGGTTACCCTGTCTGTTGATATTGTGGAGCCCGTTGAACTGATTGTTTGCGATGATGTCAGCGGAAGAGTTGCCCGAAATGAAATGGCGGATATATATACTTTCTCTCCGCAGGAGAGAGGAAACTGGACCTTCAGACTCGAGGGTACCGGCAGAACTGACCTTGATCTGGATGTATACGGCAGAAGCATGAGTCTCTGGGGCAGCAGCGCTTCACTGGAGGGTTTCGAAACAGTTACAGTAGCAGTCCTTCCGGGTGAAGAGATCACAGCGGTTGTAAGCAGGTATGGTAAGAGCGGTTCCGGAGAATACTATTTTTCTGTTGAACCATCCGGAAGGTTTCCTGAATTTGATTCGGATATGATGGAGGCCTCGATTGAACTTGGTGAAATTCACAGATATCTGATTCCCGAACATGGTAAACCTGTTTTTCTCGATCTAATAATATTATCACCCGGTGCTGACATTGATCTGGTCATTCGTGATACAGCTGGCGAGTATCTGATGGGATCGCAATCCTACTCTTCAATTGAAGCACTTCTGCTTCCAGCAAGTGATACTGAAGTGGTGGCGGATGTGGTTCTGTACGATTCCCCGGATGACGAATCAGTTCCGTACGTTATGAATTCCAGGGATCTTGGTTCCATCTTCTCACTCTCTCCGGTTAAAGGGATAGTTTCCGTAGGCGCGACAGAGAAAATTTGTCCAATTGGATTCTCTCCACAGGAATCTGGAATATTCGAGGTTTCTGTAACCTTTGATAAAACACGAGACGGAGATGTACGCGTATTCAGAGGCTCAGGCGAACCGGCACTTACATTCAGTACAGAAAGAGGCGATGAGAAGTTCCTTCTCTGGATCTCTCAGAGTGATACTGTCTGGGTGCACCCATTCTTCAGTGAAGTTAACATGTCAGGAGATGCCACTATCAGGATTGCGACTGCTGATTCCAGGGAAATCGATGAGTCGTATTATGGAGAGATAGGAGAAGGCTCATCCACAGAATTCTTCACTGTTACCGCTCAGGCTGGAACAATCCTTGATATCGGTCTTTCCGGAGAGGACAGGGAAGTTGATATTAATCTTTTCGTGAGCGGACCGGGGATCGATCTCGTGGCTGAGGGCTGGCTGAGTAATGTCGACGCAGCCGGGGATGAAGCTGTCGCGGTTTATTCCGGTGAGGACGCTGTATACGGGATAACCGTCTATCTCTATGAACGGAGAGGTCGAACTTCTTTCAGTCTGGATATTAACAGAATAGAACAGCTGGAGATAGCTTCTTCATCTCCCGAATCCGAGATCTGGGCGATTACTGCTGGAATAAGCGGTTATCCTTCCACTGCGGATGTGCTCAACAGAGCCAGCATGGATGCCGTTGAGATGTACGATTTCCTTATTACGGAGCAGGGAATACCTGAAGATCATGTCATACTTCTGGTGGACGCAATCGCGACTGTTGATAATTTCATTGATGGTGTTTCCAGCCTTCTGGAAAACGCCGGACCGGAGGATAGGGTAATAATCTTCTTCAGCGGTCATGGAAACCAGCTTGCCCCGGGTTCCGGCGGGCCGGAGGAATCGGATTCCGCGAATGAATCCATCTGTCTTTTTGATGACGAAGTCTCAGA
>DAOWJX010000293.1 GCA_030640155.1 Candidatus Aegiribacteria sp.
ACAGGTCCCATCTGCGCGATAATCTTGGCGCCGAACAACCCCTGATGCGGAATACTGTACGAGACGAATTCCGGACCGGTTATGGAGAGACTGATATCACCCATATCGATTCTCTGAATAATCTCGTCTTCATATCCTTCGTACCTTAGACTGAGGCTGCTCTGAGGTCCCATACTCCTCTCGCTGTCGTGATCAACATCTACATGAATCTTCTCGCCAATCGTGCCTTCAAGCTGGACTCTGAGTTGCTGCTCCATCTTGAGATCGGGGAACAGTGACTGGCTCTGACCTTCCTGCTCAACCGCATTCGGCCTGTAATGAGTTATACCTGAGAGTGTGATCTTCTGATACCCGCTGATATCAATCTGCCCGCCCTCTCCAATCGCTCCAGCCAGTATTGGAGGCATATCGATCGGCAGGTAAATTGTCGGAACCAGAGAACCCTGTTCTCTGGTGGTCCTCAGGCAGGAGGTCCTGTTTACGCTCAGCCAGCTTCTCCGAAGAGACCACTCGATTGTACGATCATTAATCTCGTCAAGCAGAAAACAGCCAAGGCGGGATACGGGAATATCTCCGTAGAAAAGACGCCATATAAGAAAATCACTCCTCACTGAGTGCAGAAGACGCCATGAAACTCCCGGTTCCACAAGTACAAGTCGGGATTTCTCAGTGTCCCAGGGATACCTTGGAATAAGCAAAGGCGTGCGCACGCCCACCGCTGCAACGGCAGAAACAGCAAGCACCAGCAAGAACAGGTATGGTAGGACTGTGGTCTTTATTTTCATTTCTGAGTTCTAGTCTCCGGTCAGATCGGTGTTCCCATTCGCGTGTTGAAAGAACTGAACCAATCGGTATAATTGTCATGTTGTCGAATATTCCTGAAGGCCTATAATGAGATGTATATGAAAAAGCTGCAAGTTTACACACTACGGGAGTTCTTTCCTCCCTTTCTGATATCAGCGGGTATATTTACTTTCGTGATGCTGCTTGATAAACTGCTCGACCTTCTTGACATGATAGTCAGCAAGGGTGTACCTGTCAGAACGGTTGTCGAAGTATTCCTGCTGCTCCTCCCTTCAATGGTAGCTGTTGTAGTACCGATGGGAGTTCTTGCGGGTGTTCTGATGGCTGTAGGCCGAATGGAATCAGATCTGGAAGTAACTGCGATGAAAGCTTCCGGAATCAGCATATTCACCATACTGAGACCGTTGATGCTCGCCGCTCTGATTCTTTCTTCTGTAATGGTTCTTTTCAACAACTACGTCCTTCCGGACGCGAATCACCTTGCCAAGAACCTGCTCCTTGATATCGGCACCATGCGCCCGGCTGCCAAGATCATCCCCGGCATGTTCGTTGATGATATCGACAATTACAGAATAATCGTCAGTGACAAGGATGATCTGACAGGCGATCTGGAAAATGTGGTGATACATGAACGGGTACCGGGTACTAACGGAAGAACAATCACAGCGCTCAAAGGCCGTATGGAACCGGTATCCGCAAATCGTTTCCGGCTGGTACTCACTGATGGACAGATGCACGAACTGTCAGAAACAGGAGAGTACAGAAAACTCGATTTTTTAACCTACACTGTCGAGATAACACGCTCGGAAGAGCTTATAAGACAGGACAGGGACAACAGAGGAGACAGAGAGTTGTCGGCATCCCAGATGAGATCTCTTGTAGATTCGCTTGAAAAGCAGTCAGCCGCTCTAACGGATTCACTGAATATCACCGGAAGAGCGCCTCTCCTTACACTTCTCACTGATTCCTCGATGACATCCGGAAGGGGTGGAGTGTTCCCCCCTCCTGACAGTCTGGATGACCGCACAAGGTTCAATATAACCAGGAACTTCCTTGTCCAGCATGCATCCAATCTAAGAATATTAGTTGACAGGAAAGCCTCGGTCCAGAGAAGTATCAGCCGCTACCGCGTGGAAATAGAGAAGAAGTATTCAATTCCTTTCGCATGCCTGGTTTTTGTCCTGCTCGGCGTACCGCTGGGTCTCTCAACCCGCAAGGGGAGCGCGGGTATCGCTCTTGGAGTCAGCCTGCTTGTGATTCTTGTCTATTATCTCTTTCTTATAGCAGGTGAACATCTCGCTGACAGAGGCATGATGTCGCCTTTCCTCTCGATGTGGCTTCCGAACATTATCATTGGTGTATTCGGGGTTATTCTGACTGCGAGAAGCCTGCATGAAGGTAATCCGGTTCCAATCGAGAGAGCCGTCTCAGCAATGGTAGCATTCGCTAAAAGGTTCCGCCGGAACGGTATCGGCAAATCCGGTCAGAGCGGGGTAAATCGATGAATGCGCGAAAACTGGACATATATCTTGCTTCACGATTCATGAAGATGATTATTGTAGCAGTATCTTCCTTTGTTGTAATCTTTGTCAGTGTTGACGCTTTCGATCACTTCACAAGGTGGGTGGATAAGGATGTGTCCCCGGGGATTTTCCTGGAATATTACTTCTATGGTCTACCCTACATTATCGTGCTTGTACTTCCCGTTGCGGTTC
>DAOWJX010000166.1 GCA_030640155.1 Candidatus Aegiribacteria sp.
ACATCTATGTGGAGATTCCCTTTTCGAATGATTTCCGCTTTCTCGCCAGCGGAACCCCTTCTGAGCAGAGCTGTTGTTCTTGCAAGAAGCACTCTTGGTGTTACCGGGTTTCCTACGTCGTCATCGGCTCCCATTTCAAGCCCGACTACGACATCAGTATCATCCTTCATCGCTGTCAGCATGAGAATAGGACCTCTCCAGGAGGTTCTCAGATCCCTGCATATATCCAGGCCGCTGGCGTCGGGGAGCATAAGATCAAGAACAACAAGATCAGGTTTCTTCTCAAGAACGGATTCTACAGCGTTGGAACCTTCACACAGGGTATTGACTATGAATCCATGTCTTTCAAGGTATTCCTTGAGAAGAGAAGCGAGAGATTCATCGTCCTCAATAATGAGAAGTTTGTGATTTGCAATCAAATTATTTCCTCTCGGTTCGTTGACAGATGTATATTATAGTGAAGTGAATACACATGCCAATGTAGAAGCAAACAGAAAGACTGGAGAAAATGCTTGCATCAATGATTATTATCGCGGTTGCCCTCGTGAGTTCCAATACAACGGAACCGGCATATGTTCTTGATTATCCCGGAATAGCTTTCGGGTGGCTCTCCGAGGAGCTTAATCCACCGGTTGAAGGAACTCTGACAGACGAAGCGGGAGTAATAGCAAGCGGGCCAAATACTTCCGGAGTGGAGTATCATTTATACTACTGGCAGGAAGACCTTGTTTCCAATACGCGTAAAGATGAGTGGCTGGAAGAAAGATTCAGATCGATTATCTCTCCCGATCTGCTTCCTCAGATCCTTCAGGGAACAACGGAATGGACGGAAGGAAGCATGGCGTCTCCATTCAGAGAGGGCGGATCTCTGGGTCTTGTTCTGGTACTGAACTTCAACATTATACGAGATGATGGAACTATCACAGGTGTGGGAAAAGCCTGTGCAATCTTCTGTAACGATTACTCCATGCTCTTTTACGGAATCGCACCGATGTCATCTGATGTTGATGTAAGATCGGATCTGATCGAAATGATATCGCTGATGTATCAGGTGGAAGATTAACCTGGAAAGCTCAACAGCCATCGCTTAACAGACTCCGAAGACCCGGGGACATGCACTCTCTGGTGCGTGTCCCCGGGTACGGTTAACTACCTTCGTCTTATTCCGACGTTGTACAGAAGACCTCCAAGCGTTAACGCGATTACGGAGTGCACCAGAAGAACAACAGCCTGTATGAGTCCACTCGGAAACACAAGGCTTAATGTCATGATTCTTCCAACAGGCGGAACAACAACCTGAAGCCACCCGGAGGAAGGATAAAGCGAAGGCATACCTGTCAGAAAACCAAGAAGCATCAGAGCGACGAAGAATAAAGACCCGGCAGTACCGGAGGTAATTAAACCAAGCAGAGCGCCCACGGATACTGCCCAGATAACCGGTACATATAGTTCCGCCAGAACCTGAATCCAGGGGAATCGACCTATCTCCGGAAGCGCAGCGATCACAGCACCTGTGGTAAGTAAATACATAACAGTGGCAACTGACAGAGCAGCAAGAAATGGACCCCAGAAACCTGAGGATCTGCTTACCGGAAGAGAAAGAGAATTCCGGAACCAGAACGATCCCCAGAGCCTGGAGAAGAACAGACACGATTTAATACCCGCAATAAGAGTCAACAGAAGAGACGCGTTCCAGATGGCAAGGACAGTTCGCTGTTCCAGATTGAATATCCCAGTAACTCCCTGTGCTGAAAGATAGGCTTCCGCGTAAACCATGAAAGCGAGCATGGGGGGAAGAAGAAGATATGGTCCTATCCATCTGGTTCTGAGAAGAAGAAGAATGCTGCTTTTGTAATAGAAGACAATCCTGCCGCTCATAAGATAGTCACAATTTTATCCGCATTTTCAAGAAGAGGAGACGTTTTCTGTACAAGAGCCAGAACAGCCGCGTTCTCAAGTGCGGGGAGTATCAACGATAACGCAGCATCAATGCAAGAAACGGAAACATTCCGCAAAGGCTCATCAAGAATTACGACCGATGGAGATGTGAGGGAAACGGGAGCAAGCGAGAACAGCTGTAGCTGTGAAAGATTCAGCTTTCCCGGATATTGCACGCATACATCCTGAAGTTCCATCCTTTCGCACCAGTCATGAACATCATCCTTAACCCCTCTTGAGGGAACTCCTCGAATGAGAGAAATCCTCTGTTCCAGTTGAGTTCGGACAAAGATGTCCGGAGCGTAATTGAAATTCTGAAAAACAAAAACAGATCTTTCGCGAGATCTCATCGAACCGGGCCTGGCTCCAAGAATTCTTATTGAATCTCTCGCAGATTTTCTGATACCCGCAAGGCACTTCATCAGATTGCTCTTGCCGCTGCCAGGCCCCCCGACCAGCGCAACAAGCTCACCGCGGTTGACTTCAAAAGAAAGATGTGGTATTCGCGGTGGATCGGAGTAACCACCAATCGAAATGTATGGAGTCATTGATTCCTTTCAAAATGCAAACCTGAAACGGATAAATACCCTATGAAGAGCATTACGACCACCCTGCTGCTTATTATACTGCTTGCAGGATGCGCTGAAAGGGAAAGATACGCAGAGCGTTATCTGGATTCGGTTGGCCTTGTTCTGCATCTGAACAGTCCGGCTGAAGTAAGCGGGTTTCTTAAAGAGCGGTTCGAGCCCGGTGATGCGCTTGAATGTCCTGATATGACAGGAATAAGAGAAATAACATTTATCTGCAGCTCTGACGATTATGTCACAATTATGGAGAATCTTCAGGATTGCCTGATCCCGGTAGCAATCACAACAAGTATATCTGACGTGATTCCCTCGGTGGAATATCTCCAGGAAGGCATCACATGGAAGCCCAACTATCAGTGGTCGCTGCGGGAGGGCATCTGCAGGTTTACAGCTACCGCTTCAATTGTTAATTCCACGGGAAGAGAATGGTTTTCAGAAAGCATAATGATGATGGACATGCTGAACGAACCGGTCTGCAGGCTTTCTGATACACTCATCATCCCCGGAGGAGAGCTTGAACTTGGCTGGTGGCATGCAGAGGGAACCGCCCATCCCCTGACTCTGGTTTATGGATGGCCCATAAATGCCGGGTGGAACCAGCTGATACCATGTCATGTACCTGATGCGGGGCAGATAGTACCTGCGGGTGAAGAGACTTCCGAATGGCCTGTCAGAACAGGTGACACGTTGTGGATTCAAGCTGAACACAGGGTTGAATTGCGAGAAACAATTGAACAGAACCCCGACGGATACAGCTGTATGCTCGAAATACGCAATGGATCAGAAAGATATATGGAGATAAAATTCTCACATCCTGATTTTCTCCCAAGAGGAGCTGAATTCGTGGAAGTGGAAACATTTCCTGCTGTTCTGGAACTCTATCCCGGAGAGCAGGCGCTGCTGAAATACGACCTGATTTACGATGTATCATCTTGACCGATGGGTATTTGTTTGGTTAGTATAGCGGCCCAACCCAAATATACGGTGCGCCCGTAGCTCAATTGGATAGAGCGTCTGGCTACGGACCAGAAGGTTCCGGGTTCAAGTCCTGGCGGGCGTACCAGTAAAGCAAGAGGGGGCACCAGCCCCCTTTTGATTTACTGGAATGTCCCCTGATTGAAACCATGCTGATTCGGAAGGTGCAATATGTGGTTCGTTTACATCTGTGACAGGAACGGACAGCTCTATACAGGGATCACTACCGATATCAATCATCGAATGAAACAGCATAAAGCGCACCTTCTCTACAGCGAGAGCCACATGGATAGGGAGAGTGCGGGTAAACGGGAGAGTCAGATCAAGGGCTGGACTCGAAAGAAGAAGCAGGCTCTCATCATCTCATCGAATCAGCAAGGGTGAATTTATCCTGAGCGAGCGATAGCGAGTCGAAGGAAGTCCTGGCGGGCGTACCAATTATTGGGGACATGCACTCTACGGTGCGTGTCCCCTTTCAATATGGTGGAATGAGCATTAAGTGTTCAATGTCTCGGTATGATCGGAACGGTGAGTTTACCCTGAGCGAGCGGTAGCGAGTCGAAGGGAGTCCTGGCGGGCGTACCAAACAGTGCCACCCACTAATAAAAGCGACATGTCAAGAAACGGGGACGTACCACACTTCTTCAACGTACGAGAACATGGCATTCATTTCTTCATCGTATCAACAAGGATGAGTTGAT
>DAOWJX010000080.1 GCA_030640155.1 Candidatus Aegiribacteria sp.
CCGGTGAGGGATGCTATTCCAATTACCAGAGGAAGCACATTCGAAGGGCCCAGAGGCGTGGACTGGAGGAGCGACGCGGATGCCACCCTTTGCTGGGTAGAAGCGCTTGACGGAGGAGATGCAGGAGCCGAAGCTGAACTCCGGGACAGGATTTACGTGCTTGATGCCCCCTTCGATTCGGAACCGGTCGAGCTGTTCGATCTCCGGAGCAGGTTCGGTGGTATTGAGTGGGGGAACGATTCACTTGCCATTGTTTCCGAATGGTGGTGGCCCACAAGGAACCGGAAGATCTGGAGAATAAGACCGGGTCAGCCGGGCTCCGAAGCCCTGCTGCTTGTTGATCGTTCATGGGAGGACAGGTACAGTGATCCTGGAACTCCTGGAACCCGCCTCAACAACAGGGGAAAAAGTGTCCTTGTTACATCCACTGACGGCAGTTCCATTTATCTCTCGGGTGAAGGAGCTTCACCCGAGGGAGACAGACCGTTTCTTGACAGACTGGATTTGAACACACTGGAGACCGAAAGGCTTTTTCATTCGCAGCCTCCGTACTACGAACGACCTTCAAGGTTCATAAACGATGAATGCACAGGATTCCTTTTCATCCGGGAATCGGTTGACCAATACCCCAACTATTATGTAAGGGATCTTTCGAATAACACCGATGTGCAGGTAACCTTCTACTCCAATCCGGTGACGACCCTCGACGGTATGCATAAGGAGCTCATAACCTACAAACGTGAGGACGGTCTCGATCTTTCAGCGACACTCTATCTGCCTCCAGGATACAATGTGGAAGATGGTCCTCTTCCTATGGTGATGTGGGCCTATCCACAGAATTACCGTTCGGCTTCGGCAGCAGGCCAGATTTCAGGCTCTCCATTCGAGTTCGACTATATCGGCTGGTGGTCACCCTTAATATGGCTTACTCAGGGTTATGCTGTACTTGACGATCCGGCTATGCCCATTGTCGGAGAGGGAGACGAGCAGCCCAACGATGCATTTGTGGAGCAACTTGTCATGAGCGCTCAGGCTGCCGTTGACGAAATCGTGGATCGGGGAGTGGCGGATCCGGGCAGGATAGCCATAGGTGGGCATTCGTACGGTGCTTTCATGACAGCGAATCTCCTTGCCCATTCGGATATCTTCGCGGCGGGGCTGGCAATGACCGGAGCGTATAACAGAACCCTGACACCTTTCGGCTTTCAGTCGGAAGACAGATCACTGTGGGAAGCCAAGGATATATACATCGAAATGTCACCCTTTATGAATGCGGACCTGATCGACGAACCGATACTGCTCATTCACGGAGACGCGGACAGCAATCCTGGAACATTTCCTATGCAGAGTGAGCGGTTCTTCGCTGCACTGAAAGGACTGGGAGGGGTTGCCAGGCTTGTCATGCTGCCCCTTGAAAGCCATAGCTACCAGGCGCGTGAATCAATTCTTCACGTACTCTGGGAGACCCAGGAGTGGCTTGACCGATATGTGAAAAGACAGCAGTAGCAGTTGTTCTGTTTTCCCTCCTGAGCCTCTATTGATTAAGGTCTTACTAAAAAGGGGACAGGCTCATATATTCAAGAATATGGGGATTGTGAATTCCTGGCACGCTTTCCTGTAATGGTTCTGAAGAGTGCGGGGTCTTCTGCATGTACTATTGCCTGGAAGAGGTCGGTTTGAGGGAAAACAGAAGAAGAAAACGTGTTGTAATATCCGCTTCTGAACGTGTTACTATGCTGCCTCCCTACCTTTTCGCTCAAATAGACAGGCAGAAGGAAGCGGCAATGAAAAAGGGCATGGAGCTGATTGATTTCGGAATTGGTGATCCGGACCTGCCCACACCATCGCATATAGTTGATGCCGGGAAAGAAGCTGTCGCAGAGCCTTCATTTCACAGGTATCCCAATGGTTCGGGAAGCGATTTCTTCCTGTGTGCAGTGAAAAAATGGATGAGAGAGCAGTTCGGTGTCGAGATCGGTGAAGAACTTGATGTCAGCTCTGTGATAGGCACAAAAGAAGGTATCGCTCATGTTCCTCTTTTCTTCTGCAATCCAGGGGATATTGTTCTTGTTCCAAATCCCGGATATCCTGTATACAGAGCATCAGCAATTCTAGCTGATGCTGTTCCTGTTGATCTTCCTCTTCTGAGAGAGAACGCATTTTTACCGGATATCAGTTCCATCAGTTCTGAGATCATTGCAGGCACCAGAATGATATTCCTTAATTATCCGAATAATCCCACAGGAGCTGTTCTTACACTTGACCAGATGAGGGAAATTGTAGACTGGGCAAGGCGAGAGGATATTCTGATTGTCAGTGATAACTCATACAGTCATATACGGTTCGACGGGAACCCTCCGTGTTCCTTCCTGCAGATTCCAGGCGCAGGAGATGTCTGCCTTGAATTTCATAGCCTGTCCAAGACCTTCAACATGACAGGATGGAGAGTTGGCTTCATCGTGGGAGGCTCACAACTCATCCGGACGTTCGTGAGCGCAAAGGAAAACATAGATTCCGGTGTTTTTACAGCTGTTCAGAAGGCCGCTGAAGTAGCATTGTCTTCTTACACATCCGGCTATTTCGATATTTACAGCAAGCGAAGAAAAATACTGGTGAACGGTCTGAAAAAACTTGACTGGGATGTCTGTGAATCACCCGGAACGTTTTATGTCTGGGTAAAACTTCCCAAAGAGACACAATCGATGAGATTTGCGCGCAAACTCATCGCACATACCGGTATCGTAGTAACACCGGGAAGCGGGTTCGGCACTTACGGTGAGGGTTATATACGATTTGCCCTTACAGTACCTGAAGAATCTATTCACAAGGCCATCGGAAGGCTTGAGCAGAAGGAACTCTTCAGTCACAGGATAAGAGCCTGGTTGAAAAAAGGTATTGAATGAAGGGGCAGCTTGTCCTTAAGAACGTGATTATCCGGCTGAAACTTGGAAGTGAGCCGTTCGAGAAGATTTCAAGCAGTGACATTCCTGTGGATATCGTATGGTCAGGAAAGATAAAAGAAGGTATATCAATTGATTACACTGACATATGCGAAGTACTGGCAAGGTTTACGGAAAAGGAATACAATTATATTGAGGAACTTACTTCGGATATTCTCAACACTCTTGTAGAAAAATATTCCTCTGGCCACTGGAAAGTAACCGTGATCAAGCCATTCCCACCGGTTTCGATGCAAATTGAATCAGCCCAGTTCACTATGGAGGGTGGCAATAATGCCTGAGTTCGCGCTTGGAATGGGTTGTAATCTGGGAGACAGAACTCACAATATGCTGGAGGGAATTCGATTCCTCCTTTCGCGTTCCAGGATGGGAACATTCAAACTCTCCGGAGTGTATGAGACTCAGCCTTTAGATAACGTAGGTGGTAATGATTTTTATAACTGTGTTCTTGCGGGAGTTTACTATGGGCCGGTAGAAAAACTTCATCAAGATTGCAGAGAAGCGGAGATATTTCTGGGTTCAGCTGCACACAAGAACGGTGCGGCCAGGGCACTCGATATGGATCTGCTTCTATATGAAGATACTGTTATGGAAAATGAGAACCTGATACTTCCTCATCCGAGGCTTCACCTGAGAAAATTCGTTCTTGTACCCCTGGCTGAAGTCTGGGACAAAGTTTTACCCGGTCTGGGCTCTACGCCGGCACAACTTCTTGATGTATGTCCTGACGACAGCAAGATAACACGAGTATTCGAGATGCCTGAAAGAGGTTGTTTCTGGGAGGTTTCCAGCTGACGCCAGAATTCAGATATGTAGTTGTTGAAGGGCCAATCGGTGTAGGCAAAACAACGCTGTGTACTCTTCTTGCTTCCCAGTGGGGTGCCGGTACAATGCTGGAGGAAGTTGAGGAGAATCCCTTCCTTTCACGTTTTTATAAGAGAAGAGAAGCGTGGGCATTCCAGACGCAGATATTCTTTATGCTGAGCAGGTATAAACAGCAGAAAAAGCTGGCCCAGCTGGACCTGTTTCAGAAGATGATAGTTGCTGATTACATGTTCGCAAAAGACAGGATATTCGCTTCCATCAATCTGAGTGATGACGAATTCATGCTCTATGAGAAACTATCCCTCATACTTGCTGAAGAAATTCCGCAGCCGGATCTGGTCATCTATCTCCAGGGATCCTGCGATTCACTTCTTCGAAGAATTTCGGGAAGAGGCAGGCATTTTGAAACGGATATCAGTCAATCATACCTTGAGAAACTCACGGATGCTTACAATGATTACTTCTTCAGAGCACGAATCCACCCGACACTCGTCGTAAACACCGATCATGCGGATTTCAAGCAGAGTAGTGAAGATTTCCAGGGTCTCCTTGAAGCCGTCAGGAATTTCTCTGGAGGAATTCAGAGTTATGTTCCACGGCTTGGCGTCCGAAAGTGAGCGTAGTTCCGATACTCAGGACGACTGAAGAAGTGCGGAAAATAGTTGATGAATGGCGATATAGCGGCAAAACAATTGGTTTAGTTCCAACTATGGGAGCACTTCACCAGGGTCATCTGAGCCTTGTCTCAAAGGCTCTTGACCATGCCGAC
>DAOWJX010000131.1 GCA_030640155.1 Candidatus Aegiribacteria sp.
CCGGCAACGGAAGAGAACTACTTCAATACATTCACCACGGATACACCCGCAGGTGAAACAATCGAGATCATGTTCATGCATGATAATGTCATGTACACAACGGAGATCGCAACCAGAACCATTCCAGGTCCCCTTAAATTCCAGATCTGGTTGATGTTTATCCTCAGGACACTTATAGTCATAGGTCTGATTTTCGCTGGAATATGGGGATTTTCAAAGAATTCCACTTCATCAGCAGTAAGAACACTTACGTTTTTCTGCTTCACACTCGCACTGCTGATGGCTCTTTCCAGTGAAATAATCCCTCACGTGTATGCGGCCTTTCAGCTACCTGTATGGTTGGTCACCGGTTTCGCCGTACTGGGAATGTCATTCTCAAGCTTCTGGCTCAAACTTCATCTCCTTTTTCCAAAAAGGAACGCAGTCTATGACAGATTCAGAATTCTGTTCAACATCGCTATCTTTCTTCCTGTTCTGGTTCTCGGCTATCTCCGGATATTTATTCTACCTTCCCTCCCCGAGCTGCCAATTACCATCTACAGCACCCTCTACCTTGCAATCGGCTTCATTCTGCTTATCAGGAATTACCGCCGATCCGACAGTTTCATCGAGAAAAGGCAGACGAGGCTTGTTCTTCTTGGCTCCTTTACCGGTATTGCGATTTTCATACTGTTCAACTGGTTCACGTATATGTTGGATGTCTCGAATATTCAGCTGCCTGTTCAGACTAAAATGCTCATATACAACATTACCTTCCTCTTTCTCCTTCCTATACCGGTTTCCTTCATATACGCCTTCCAGAAATACAAGCTGCTTGAAGTGGAGGGAAAGCTCAAGAGGGGTACCCGTTTTATCGCTGTAAACATTATTCTGCTTATTGCCTTTTTCGCTCTGCTTTACTTTTTTGGAGAGTTCGTTCTCAAGGCAGTGAATATCAACAGTCAGACGCCTACACTGGTTCTCGGCCTTGTTCTTGCCCTGGTGTTCATGCCTACACAGCGCAGACTCAGAATAAAGATTGAGGATTATTTTTATCCCGAGCGGGGCAGGCTTCGAAATCTGCTGAAGGATTTCCTTGCTTCAAGCATGGTTCGGGCAGAAGCAGGCTCCTTCTGGCAGAATCTGCAGGAAAAACTGGCTGAAGGTCTTTCCGCGGAGAAGATTTACCCTGTCCTCAGGATCAGCGAAGACAACGGATTCGTGGTTGGAGACAATGAACCAGCACCCTTCAGTCTATCTGACAAATTAATCGAGCGGCTTTTGAAAAAAGAGAACTCAATTCTCCTTGATGAGGCCGTTGAAAGCGGAAAAATATCACTGACTGAGGAACAGAGGGAATGGTTCATGAGTCGCAGATGTGCAGTTATCCTTCCCCTTGTTGTAAAATCCGGTCTGGTGGGCTTTCTTGTCATCAGCAGCAAGACGAATGGAGAGGATTTCACCGCGGAGGAACTCGAACTGCTCAGTAGTTTTTCAGCACAGATAGCCTTGGTGGCTGAAAACATCCAGTTGTTAAGGGAGAGAATTGAAAAGCAGAAACTCGAAGAACAGTTAAGCATGGCCCGGAATATCCAGAAAGGCCTTCTACCGAAAAATATCCCGTCTGTAAAAGGGCTTGAGATTGATGCCCTTATCCGCTTCTGCTTTGATGTTGCAGGTGATTATTACGATGTCATTACACTTTCCGACGAACGTGTAATACTTGCAGTGGGTGATGTTGCAGGCAAAGGAGTAGGACCGGCACTTCTCATGGCTAATCTTCAGGCATCCCTTCGAACAACCCAGGAAATGGGGGGTTATCTTGCAGAATCCGCTGAGAAAATAAACGCACTTGTATACGATAACACACCCTCAGAGCTTTTCATTACATTTTTCATGGCCTCTATCGATCACACCACCGGTAGAATCAGTTACGTCAACGCCGGTCATAACCCACCGCTGCTCCTGAGGAGTGATGGCAGGGTCGAACGACTGAGCCAGGGTGGTCTTCTTTTCGGTGTAATCCGTAATGCGGAATACACCGAAGGTATAACTGATATTAAGATTGGTGATACGCTTCTCATGTATACCGATGGAGTAAGTGAAGCTATGAATGCTGACGAGGAGGAGTTCGGCGAAGATAGAATAATTTCAATTATGTCAGATAATGCCGCGATGAATCTGGAAGAGCTTCTGCGGAAGATCGAACGCAGCGTTGAGGAATTTCATGGCTCTTCTCAGTATTCCGACGACTTTACCCTCCTTGCGGTGAGGTTACTTTCCTGATCCTCCACGATTTAAGGTCCTGACACTTATCAGCTTTTATTAATCAGTCCTCAAATACTTACGCTGATAGCATTATCACCAGTATAATAAATACCTGTTTTATTAATCATCTATCCCTTGACACATGGGATATGAGACCACAGAATTAATTTCAAGTAAGTGCTACGCTTAATATCCGAAATACTTCAAATCCGGAGGGATGAATCCAAATAGTCTTATTCTCTATTAATCCTTTCAAGAAAAAGGAGATATCATGAAAAGCATGATGATATTATCATGTATCCTGGTTCTGCTGGCTTCTTCTGCGCTATGTTTCGGCTACTTGAATTCTCACACATCAGGCTCTCCTCTGCCCGGATTCAGCGCGCACGCCACCGGTCTCGGTGGAGTAAGATCAATTGGCCTTGGCGACGGCTCAAGTATGCTCACGAATCCTGCAGGGCTTCAAAGAACAGAGGGAACACTGTTCTCGCTTTCAATCGGTCCGGGTATTGGAACTGAAACAATCTCGGACAGCCTCGGGAAACATCAGAATAACTGGATTGCATTCGCAAATCTCTTCGCGACCATGAAATTCCAGCTGGATCCCCGACTCAATGCCGGAATCGCTTTCGGAAAGGTTTCGGACTTCTCGTATACAGGCTCTCATTACACCTATGACTTTCAATCTGGTGAGGAAGACTATTTGACTGAGATAATAGATTTATCTATAAGTGGAGGAATGTATGAATCCGTTGCAGGGCTGTCTTTCAGCGCCAGCGACTGGATTAACCTTGGTTTATCCGCAGGCTTCAGATTCGGCGGCGTCAATTACGATTCCACTTACACAGACGTAGTGGCTCACGAGAACGATACACTTATCACCTGGAAAAGGGATTTCAGTGAATTCTGCTGGCATTGCGGTATTGAAATTCCCCTGAATAGTGCACTTATAGGGTTCTCATGGGCTTCAGAGGGAGATGCATACGATGCAAGGGCAGC
>DAOWJX010000259.1 GCA_030640155.1 Candidatus Aegiribacteria sp.
TCCCCGCTTTATCTGGTGGAGCTGACGGGAGTCGAACCCGTGACCCCCTGACTGCCAGTCAGGTGCTCATACCAACTGAGCTACAGCCCCTCTGAAGTACGGGTAATTTATGAAAATGAGTCTGAAAGTCAATAGTCTCAGGCTTTATCTGAAGCTGTATCCAGTCTCCAGAAAGTCCCTCCTGAAGGAACTCTTATGAATTCATCCGGGATCTCCATAAGTGCCAGTTCAATCGTCATTGAAACGGTGCCTTCGAACAGATGACCACCTCTGGACGACATATCCTCATCAGCAAGATTTACATGCAGATGAACGAATGGTTCACCCTCTTTCATGGATACATTACCCTGGAGGGAGAGTATTTCGGAAGACGGCTCGATTGTTTCCTTTATATCCTCTTTCCCGTCATAGCGGCCGATTACAATATTCTCAAGCATTCCAATTCCTGCAACTATAACGGCTGCCCTTACTTTTTTTTGAGCACACCATTGAGCCAGTGTTTCCGGGAATTGTTCACCTTTATCGAATCGAATAACTGTCCTATCTTTATCTCTATAGAGGATTTTCACCTGTCACTCTCCTCAGTCCAGCTTCTTCTTCCAGTCTCTATCGATCCATGTCCCGATGGACAAGACAATCTGTAGCCTTCATCTGTTTTCTCCATCAGATATTCTTCCCGAGTTTCCGGGCAGACAACAGGCCAGATCCTTCCATTAAATTCATCCAGTACTGCAACGCTCTCAGCCCATTCTCCATTTGCATCCCGATAAGATGCCTGATTTGTACACAGAGTATTCATATTCGCATGGCATTGTCTTCTTAATGATATTTCTGAAATCTTCTTATGGCTGCCACGTTCACATAGCACATATGCGAGTAATATCGCAATCGTTGAAATGCCAATGATCAATATAACTCTGCTTTTTTTCATTTCTACCTAAGCACAATTAGTTGCCTTGTAATAGGTTCTGTACCTGTAGCACAGAATCTGGCAAAATACAGCCCTGGAGGAACAGGATTACCCTGTGAGGTGATACAGTTCCATTTAATTGTCCCTGCTCCATTTAGTTCATTATCAAGAATAATTACTATTCTACCTGCAATGTCATGAATAGTAAGAATCCCGGATCCCTCAGGAGCAGCCCATTCGAATTCAACACTGGAATGTACAGGATTCGGGTACGGCGCTGAAAGGAACGGTGTGGGCGTTTGTATATCTGGACCTGAGATTCCTGTACCCAATACAGGTATATCAAATGTTACAGGAACATGATTCCTGCTCCATACTGTAAGTGCAGCCGTATCTGTGTCATCTGTAGTTGTAAGTGTTATCTGAACCTGTCCTGAAGCATCAGTATAATCCACCTCATACATTACCGGTTCATCCCATTCTCCTTGAATAAAGCAGATTCTTGCTCCTTCCAGTGAACCGGTATTATCCTGAACAGATACCGTAACGTAATTGGGGCCAACACTCAGAGTATCCGGCCTATCCACCTGAAGAACTCCATTCGGAGCCTCGGTCCACATAGGCAGTTCCGGATCACCGAAAAGAGTAATTGACTTGGCTATCCAGTCATAATGAGTATCAGTCGGAATGAGTGGAATGAACTCGTCCCATGCCATGGCATGTGCCACTCCAAGATGGTACATATCCTCCGTAAAGAATTTTGCGAAGAATTCCTGATCAACCAGCTCGCTCCATTGGTTTCCGGGTTCGGATGGTTCCCCCCATCCATATCTCGTATTCATCATGCAGAATCCACCACCGCCCGCTGATCTTATCCATGCTTCAGCAAGGCAGTAACCTAAATCAAAACCACCGGAATTGCAGGCAATTGTATTCCATATTGATACACGGCCATGACCGGATATGTTAGTAAGTCCCGTAAAATCACTGCTGCTCAGGCTTCCAACACCTATTGAAACACTGCTCTGGCTGCCATGTCCAGCATGATTCACAAGGTGCATGCCCTGATTGAGCATCTCCATCGACAGGGTGTAACTCTGTGTACCTGCGCTTTCGTAGAGTTTGATAACAGGTTGCCATGCTACAGGAGTGTAAAGAGTGTCAATTTTTTCCTTTCCGGCACTTCCGGGGCAGTAGGGGCTGCTCCAGAGAATTCCGGTTGTAAAGCCCATCGAATTCTGCCATGGATCGGTGTCCCGCGTATCCTCCAGAGAAGGGTTCTCGTATGCAAGTACTTTATTCACGAAGATATCAGCCTGAGCACTGTTTTCCACAGATGCTCTTCCAATGAAATAATCAGGGTGATAATCCATTACGTCACCATCGATTTCCCCCCAGATGCCGTTGCCGTTAGCGTCCCACAGATCTGTACCAACATTGATATCGTTCATATCCTGAAAGTAGATATCCGCGGCAGGATCGCCAACGTATCCTTCAGCTGTTGCCCAGCAGTTTCTGTGAGGTACAAGAGGTGTATCTCCCCCGAGAAGGACATATGTAGGAGGTGAATTATCATAAATATCTCTCAGGAAAAATCTCAGTTTCTGAGCAGCATCGACACCTGTATACGCCAGTTCAATGTATTCCATTGTGACAATTGAAGCTGGGATACCCATCATCGTCTTGTACTGAGCAAGGGATTCGAAGACTGAGACAAGTGAATCTCTTGTTACAATCAGATATTCACCCCATGGAAGATCCTTTGCAGAGACTAATGAAACATCTGAGAAAACTATCTGGTCAGGATTAAGAACGGTTCTTCTCAGCAGATCGTCCATAACTGCAAGTCCTGTAATACCTCTGCCGATTGGAGAAGGTTGAATATAGCCGCTGTGGTAATGAATCTTCATGGTTATTGATCTGGTATAGGTCGCTCTAGTGGAAATCGGATCCCAGAATACCGGAAATATTCGCATGTTAAGAATATTATTCCCCATAAGTCCGCCCTGCTCTCCAGGGATTACTCTCTGGTAATCGGGAGCTTCGCTGTAGGATTCAGGATTTCTGCTGGTTGGCGAAAATAGTTCCGGCTTTGAAAGGGGTACTCCTGTTTGAACAGGTTTAATGTCATACGAACCGGGAAGCGCAATCTCATCGAAATGGATGACTGTAATTGAATCCACATGTGCATCTGCGGGAAGCAGGACACTAACTGGAAATACGGGAAGTGACGGATCGCCTGGAATACCGCAGTTCGTTGCTCCGGGAATGTAGAAGTATTCCCCGAACGGGCTTTCTTTTACATCAGGCTGTGAAACCGGAGATTCCCACGTAACAGTCATTTCTCCTGCTGAA
>DAOWJX010000089.1 GCA_030640155.1 Candidatus Aegiribacteria sp.
ATGTGGAGAGACAGTTACCCAGAAGATGCTTCGGATAGAGTAGGAAGGAGGGAGAAATGAAACATAAAATAGCAATAGCGATCCTGGGCTCCCTCGTACTGCTGAGTGCTTGTGGAGACCAGCTTCCGACCGATATTCCCGATCCGTACGGATATCAGGGATTCCTCGATAGAGGCTGGGCCAAGTATGAGGATGAAATCTTCTCAAATGAGCAGGGAACCGGTGCTCTCGATTACTTCAAGGATGCCATAGACTGCAACGTCCAGGGTATTGAAGGTTTCGTGGGCGCGGGTTGGTCAGCGTTATTCGTGAGCGATGAATGGCGAATAGCTGACAACTACTTCTACATGGCTATTCAGTTGGATGCCGGGGCCTTCCCGATGATGAATCCAGCTGAATCTCAGGTGCAGGATACTACATGGACTGTTTTCGAATGTATAGATCCAGTTCTGCCTGATTCTGTCCTGGAAGTCATCGCAGCATTGGGTGAAACATGGTATGATTGGCCGGAACCTGGTGATACAACACTGATTGATAAGGTTGCGATTGGCGCATATCTGCATGGATCCAATCCATTCCAAAACTATGGTCCTGATTACGGTGATAGGGACTTCTCTTACCGTTTCCAGCCTCTCGCGAGTGATCCAATGGCGATGTTCACAGCCGCTAACGGATTCTCCGCTTCTATATCCGTAGTGGACAGCATAATCGGCGGATGGATCTACATAACAACTCCATTAGCCGTAATGGATATAGGTGGAGATAACTACTATGTCTGGATCAATGCTGATGATCAGATGAACTACGAATACAGGACTTTCACTGCAACAGGTTCCGAGACGCAGTACACTTATGACGCTCTTGCAGGCATCGTCATGCTGCAGGACATCAGAGGTGAAAATGGAGATCCTCTCCTTGGTGCTGCAGCTGCCTGGGGACTTGACCAGCTGAACAGTGATTACTCGTTTGGTTCCGGCAGGGACTATGCCGGACTCGAGACAATCAGCAACGTTCAGCTGAAAGGCACAGCAGCAGCGATAGCCTATGCGAATCAGGCGTTCATGTACGCATGGTTCACATGCACCAGTGAAGGCTACGGTGATTATCTTGATCCTGATGATCCGGGATTCGTGGTCCAGCTCATGGCCGTGATCGAAGAGATGCTGAACAGCTAGAACAGAACCTGTACAGTTCTGATAATGTTCAGTTCCGATAGTGTTCGGTTCTGAAAAGAGGCCCCCTGGCATTACTGCCAGGGGGCCTCCTCCAAACCAAATTAAATAGTGACAGGCACTATTTAAATTTTCGTATCATATTGATATATAAATATTTATAAGCACAATATTCTTCAATTACTGAAATACTTGCATTATCCTTCATTTATTAGTAAACTGTAACTATGGCAAGAACTGCAAGAATTGTAGTACCCGAAGTTCCACACCATGTGACGCAACGTGGTGTGCGGTCTATGGCTATCTTCAATACCGACAGGGATAGAATCGCGTATATGACAATCTTGTCCAAAGTGGGAAAGAAATATGGCACACGATTCTGCTGCTGGTGTCTTATGGAAAACCATGTCCACCTGGTTGCCGTTCCAGAGACGAGAGATAGCCTTGCCAGAGCAATAGGAATTGCTCACCATACTTATACACAAATGTTTAATAAGACGATGGGATTGAAAGGGCATCTATTCGGAGAGAGGTTTTACTCAATGCCTATGGATTGGAAACACTGCCAGGCAGTAACTCGATATATCCATCGAAATCCAATTCGTGCAGGCCTGGTTACAAGGGTGGAAGAATATAAGTGGTCGAGTGCTTTATATTTTCTGAGGAAGATCTATCGCGATCCTCTTGTTAATGATGATAGATTGTTGAATCTAACAGACAACTGGGATGATGTA
Organism: Candidatus Aegiribacteria sp.; assembly: GCA_030640155.1. Taxonomy (GTDB): domain Bacteria; phylum Fermentibacterota; class Fermentibacteria; order Fermentibacterales; family JCC-6; genus Aegiribacteria. The sequence continues at coordinate 1,907 of DAOWJX010000089.1, forward strand.
TTTGCTTCGGGAATGGATATTGACGAGTTGAATCAAGTCAGAAAGACTACCCTCTCAGGAAGACCATTTGGAGATGAATCGTTCATCACCAGAGTTGAGGAACTAACAGGCTGTGATTTGTCCATAAGAAAACAAGGAAGACCATGGAAGAATAAATAGTGCCTGTCACTATTTAAAATTCGGGGCTTCGATTGAGAAGATGTCATAATTCTCTGCACCACCTAATCTGTCCGACGAGAAGGCAAACCAGCCGTATCCGGGATTCCAGGCCGGGTATAAATCCTTTCCCGGATCATCGGTAACCTGAACGAGTGTATTGCCATCAAGATCACTGATCCAGATATCCCATTGTCCTGATCTGTCCGATGAGAAGGCAAACCAGTCGTTCTCGGATCCCCAGCATGGATGAATATCATCAGAACTGCTTTCAATAACGGCGTGAGGATTTGAACCATCCGGGTGGATGAGCCAGATATCCGACTGCGTACCGTCATTAACCTGAAATAGAATCCACTGTCCATCAGGTGAATACGAAGGGCGCAGGCAATCAAAAGATGGGGTATAGAAGGAATTACATGTAATACTATCCGTGCTGTACTCCGCCTTCCAGAGACCCCAGTTTGCATCGGAATATGTACAGAAAAGCAGAGAATCACTGTTCGGGGACCATGTTGGATGAAGATGTTTCAGACCATCACTCAGTATAACAGTGATATATCCTGTGTATCCCGGAATAGTACATATATCCGAGTTTGTGTTTCCGGAAAAAGTCGTGAAAACGACTTTGCCTTCGTCTGCACTCCAGCAGCCTGTTGGCCCAACTGATTCATTCAGGTTTGAGGAAGTCATGAGTGCAGGGGATCCAAATCCATCGAAACCATATAAGCACGGGGATGTACCGTCAGACGATGAAAATAGAAGAATGCCTCCGTATGGTGACCAGGCAAGAGCTGTGTCAGGGTAGTTGCTGGCAACGTAAAGATATGCTCCATCCGGCCATTGTTCCGGTTCCGAAGGATTGCTTCCGCATGCCAAAAAAAGAGCCGTCAAGATAACTGTCGATACGATAATGATGTATTTCATTCTATACTCCGATACTGATATTTCAATGTTTGAGACCCGATATTTCTGTTACAGATTGTCGTTGCACGAAGGGCTGGCTGTAATACTGGCTCCCAGTATTTTCAGCCTGCTTACAAGATTTTCATAACCACGTTCGATCTGGTGTACATTTCGTATTATGCTGATTCCTTCCGCACAGAGAGCAGCAGTCAGAAGTGCCATTCCCGCTCTTATATCAGGGCTGCTTACATTTGTTCCATGAAGTTTTGAAGGACCTGATACCACTACTCTGTGAGGGTCGCATTGAATGATGCTTGCACCCATCGCGACCAGCTTATCAACAAAGAAGAGTCTGCTTTCAAACATTTTCTCAAAGATAAGCGAGGTTCCTCTGGATTGAGTCGCTACGACTACCGCAGTACTCGTAAGATCCGGTGAAAATCCCGGCCATGGAGCATCGTAAATGGTCGGAATAGACCCACCTCGATCAGGTTGTACTTCCAGGGTCCGACTGCCATCTATGATAACGGAGTCGTCCTTTAATTCAATAGTAACTCCTAACTTGGAGAATCCATTCATGATTGGCTGAATGATATTATCGGGAACATCCGAAATTACTACTTCTCCGCCGCAGCATGCAGCAAGACCGATGAAACTGCCAATCTCGATATGATCTGGTACTATTGTATGTTCAGTGCCTTCCAGAAGACCGTTTCTGCCGACAATACTGATTCTGTTCGTGCCGATTCCAGTGATCAAAGCTCCCATGGAAACCAGCATTGTTGCCAGATCCTGAACGTTGGGTTCACATGCCGAGTTGTAGATTACAGTTTCTCCCTCAGCGATAGTAGCTGCCATTAGAGCGTTTTCCGTTGCTGTAACGGATGGCTCATCAAGAAGAATCTGTCCGCCTATCAATCTCTTCGCCTTGAATGATAGCTTTCTGTCAATCAGGCCAACTTCAGCACCCATCTGTTCGAGAAACAGAAAGTGTGTATCCAACCTTCTTTTTCCTATTACATCCCCACCGGGAGGTGGAAGTTGTGCGTGACCGGTTCTTGCCACGAGGGGACCTGCGAGAAGGATAGATGCTCTTATTGCCCGGCACATGTCTTCTTCGATGTTATCGGGATTGATACAAGCAGCGTTCAACTTGTATGAGCCGCCACCAAGTGTGGATATTTTAACACCGATGCTTTCCAGAAGAGCAAGCATCGCTTTTACATCTCTGATTTCAGGTAGATTATGAAGAACAACGTCCTTGTCTGAAAGAATACAAGCGGCGAGAATTGGAAGAGCAGCATTTTTGCTGCCCGAAGGATTCAATACTCCCGATAAAGGTTTTCCTCCTTCGACAATGTACTCATCGGATGGAGGAAGTTTCATATTTTGCTTCCTTTCCTTCCCGCTTTGCGGAGGAGAGTGTGATAAAGATCAGGATAATCATCAGGTACCCACTGCTGTCGGAGAAGCCATCTGATATAATCTTCATCCTGTGCTACAATATCCTCTACAAGCTGCCCTCTGTACTTGCCAAACGAGAATATCTTTATTTCCAATGAAGAATGTGTGAATTCTACCAGTTCCTTCCAGCTCTTCGAGGTTATTAAATGCTGTCCAATAATGAATTCTACAAGAGCTCGAACAAGTTTTGTGTCAAACATCGCTCTGTGAGCATTACCGGTAATACTGGAATCCAGTTCGAATCTGTATCTAAGAACCTGAAGCGCATGGGAGGGAATAGAAGGCCATATATGCCTGGAGAGTCTGAGTGAATCAAGCTTCATATCAGGTGTTATATCACTGAAAACCCCAGGGAGTTGCCGAGTCAGTATTCCCAGATCGAATGGAAGATTGTGAGCGCATATAAGGTCTGCTTTGCCTATAAGTTCCTTAATGCTATCAGATATGCTCTCAATAGATGGTTTTCCCTCCAGCATGCTGTTTGTTATGTGATGAATAGCGGATGCTTCCGGAGGTATTGGATCCTGCGGCAGCACAAGTTCAATCAGCTCGATGTCCTGATCAGGGATTCTTGTGAAGCCATTGTAAGTGCTTAGTAAAAAAGCAACTTCGCATATCTGTGCTGTTTCGGTGTCTATCCCGGTAGTTTCAGTATCAAGATACAGGACCCTTCGGGTTTCCCCTTGATTGCCTTCACTGGAAAAGAGATCGAGTTCGTTATTCATAAGTATATACTAATTCCCAAAGTTCTAACCCGCAAATCTGACGGGATTTCTTCTTCATTATTTTCGACTGAAATGCTGTTTTTTTGAAATTTTCTGTAATTTTGTATAATAAGGTAAAGCCGATGAAAACAGTTATTACTAATTCTTTGGAGGAATTATGAAAACGATAATAATATTTGCAGCTGTGCTTGTAGCTTTCTTTGCTGCATGTGGTGCTCAACCGGAGGATGATGCGCCGATATCCGCCCTGGATATTCTTCCGGATGATGTCCTTTTCTCCATGGCCATTATCAATCCGGCAACAGTTATTTCTTCACTTGATGTCTACGGTTCCGGAATTTCAATTCTTGGGGAAAACGCTGTTTCAGGATGGGTACTATCACTCCTGGATTGTGCGGATATGGCTGAAGTAGAAACAAAGCTGGGTATTGATGTTGATGGCAGTCTCGTTCTATTCATGCAGAGCATGATGCCACAGAGTATAGGTGTAGCCATGTCTGTCACAGATGCTGCTGTTTTCTGGGCTAACATAGGTCTGACTCCCGAAGCCGGTGAACCGTTGGATGGTTATGAAGTCAGCACAATTGATGTCGATTTTGGCAAACTGTATTTCTGCAATACTCGTGGACTTCTCCTTGCTGCAGGCAGCAGGGCGGGGCTTCAGAGCATGCTTGAGCGAATTGACGGATCCCTGCCCGCTTCATTACCCGGTATTCCTGATGGTAGTCTTTACTTCTACGCGAATGTGGCATCATTTGGCCCAATAGCTGCCAGCCAGCTCGCTATGCTTAAGCCACAGATAATTGCCAGTATGGATACTGAAGATGGTGCTGAGAATGAACTCACCGAAAAAGTACTTGGAATGTATTTTGATATAATCAATCTGTTCCTGATGGAAACAAGTTCTGTTGATTTCGTACTATCATTTGAATCCGAGTTTATTACCGGAACTTCTTCAGTGGAATTCGTACCTGGATCTTCTCTTGACCAGTACATCATTCCGGTTGAGATTGTCGATATGACAGGTTTAGTGCCAGCCGGTAACGCAATCGCTGCCAGGAGCAGTATAGATCCTCTGACCAGTGAAGCCGCAATGAACGCTGTGTTTAGTGCCATAGGCATAGAAGATATTCCCCAGGACATGGTAACATTCTGGGCTCAGTGCTCTCGTAATACTGCTATATCAATGACCTCTGATCCTGACAACCCGATGCATATCATTGCTGTCTACGAGATGCCGGAAGGAGCCGGACTTGAACAGGTACATGAGGTATACGAAACGCAGTTTTCTCTTATGGCAAATGTTTTTAACATGCCCGGTCTTTCACTTTCAGAAGTGCAGTATGCGGAACTTGATGGAATCGAATGGATTACATTTGGCATGGATATAGATATGACTGAACTTCAGCCTGATGTGGAAAACAGCGCTCCGCTTACTCAGAACATCTCATGGAAAGCCTGGCTGACTGTCAGTGATGGAATCCTCTACCTCGAGATGGCAGAGCAGCCCTTGATAGTACCTCAGTTAATTGCTGGAACCTGGCAGGGAGAGACTCTTGAGAGCATGCCTGCGATGCGGAATATTTCAGATTCAGCGGAAATCGCGATGTTGATCAACATTCCGGCATATCTCAACATGGCGATGTCCATGTCCGGACTTGAAGTACCTTACCTCGACGCTGATCCTGTCTGGTTCGAAATAGAGGTAGACTTCACAGGCGGAGGCGTATCAAAACATTTCCGTGTATCAGGAACGGGACTGGCTGCATTCATAGGAGAAGCGATTCAGATGTTTGGAGCGATGAATCAGTAATCGTTTGAATATCGGTCTGTTAGAGATTATCGGCAGTCGCTATTGTGATTGCCGATAACTCTACAGAACAGGTTTTCTATTGTGTTTTTCCTGAGCTGCAATGATTCCCTCTTGAAGGAAGAGTCCTACGCAATCAGCTGCTATATGAGCCATCCGTGAGGCTTCCTCTTCCAGTTTTTCAGGAACGCGGTCAAGAACGAAATCAGCCAGATCAGAACCATCCGGTGCAGGACCGATGCCGATTCGAAGTCGCGCGAAATCCTCAGTACCGAGACATTCGATAATATTTCTCAGACCGTTATGTCCCCCATGAGACCCCCCGGCTCTTAATCTGAGATGACCAAGATCAAGGTTAACATCGTCACAGACAACAAGCAATTCATCAGCATCATAATCTTTGATATCGAGAAATGCTGCTATTGCTTTACCACTCCTGTTCATATAATCAGCAGGCTTGATAAGATCCGGACCATCTGGTAGAACAGTTGCGATAAAGAGTCCGGCATCTATGAATTGAACGCCGGCTTCTCTGGCCAGTATATCGGCCACCCAGAAGCCGGCGTTATGCCATGTCATGCAGTACTTCTTCCCCGGATTACCAAGACATGCGATAAGCCGAGGATTGGCCAATGTTTACTCTTTTTCGGAGGTGGGAGTATCTTTGCTCTCTTTTTCTTCTTCTTCCTCTTCACCTTCGAGTTCAGCAGCTTCTTCTCCTTCGAGAAGTTCTTCCTCTTCAACTTCGACCTTCGCGACACTTGGAGCAACAACGGATGCTACAACCAGATCGCTGTCCATATCCAGAGTTAAAGTATCCGCAAGCACGATGTCCGATAGATGAATTGAATCTCCGACTTCGAGATGTTCTACATCAACGGTTATGGAACCAGGAATGTCTTTCGCTCTAACCTTGATGATAATCTCATGAAGGGTGTGTTCAAGAACTCCACCCATCGTAACGCCCACTGGAATGTTCTCAAGGCGTATATGTACTGGAACCGAGACAATCTGATCTGCAGAAACTCTTAGAAAATCGATGTGAACAGGTTTGTCTGTAATTATATCCCATTGCACATCTTTAACAATTGCTGTTACCGGAGATTTTCTACCCATTTTAAGATTGATGATACCGGTAGAGGTGGAGTAACCTACAGTGTCCATGAACTCTTTTTCATTTACGGTTACGGTCAGCTCACTGCCTCCTCTGCCGTAAACAACAGCCGGAATAATTCCTGTGCGACGGAGTCTTTTTGCTGTTCTGGATCCGAACTCCAATCGTTCGGCAATTCCCAACGTTTTCTTTTCAGGCATTACTATATCCTTTCTTTCTTCCGATTACTTTGGAATGATGGCTGGGGCGGGAGGATTCGAACCCCCAATGCAGGGACCAAAACCCTGTGTCTTAACCATTTGACGACGCCCCAGCAGCCTCTGCTGATCTGCACAGGGTATAGTTCCCTGTCAGTATTTGTGAGAAACTTACTGCCTCGCTCTCCGTTCTGAAAAGCGCATAGAAGGTTGGGCCGGATCCTGACAAGCCCCAGTTTCCACAGGAATCTTTCAGAAAACGCGCCAGCTCTTCTATTTCAGGGAAGTGTTTCTCTAGCAGCGGTAGGAAATCATTCCACAGGTTATGCGGGAAAATCTTACCCTCATGCCATACTGCTGACGAGGCTGAATAATGCTTAAAAATACCATTGTTTGTCAAGGACGAATTCATTCTGTCCCATTCGTTGTATGCCCATGCCGTAGAAACAGTGACAGAAGGATGAAGAAGAACAGCATGGAAAGGGACTGAAGGAACAGGTGTTATCCTTTCCCCTCTTCCTTCGATAAGTGCTGTGCTGCCATGCAGGAAGAATGGAACATCACTGCCCAGCGCCGAAGCAGCTCTTGAAAGATCCAGAGTCGGTCTTGCGGTAAGAGTTCTCAAACCCAGAAGAACAGTTGCAGCATCGCTGCTGCCACCTCCAAGACCAGCCTCAGGCGGGATTCTTTTCACAAGCTCTATTTCGATGTCCAGGTTCTCTTCTGAAAGAGAAAGAAAGTGAGCTGCAGCTTTCCAGGCAAGATTTGAAGAATCGGATGGTATTCTATCATCTGAGCATGTAAGTGAGATGTTACCGCTTCCTGGTTTTGCGATAATGTGGATAGTATCATGTAGCGATATTTCCTGGAAAATGCTGCGAATATCGTGAAAACCATCTGATCGTGAACCTAATATTCTCAATCCGAGATTTATTTTCGCAGGTGCGATCAGGGAAATATTCACGTCGGGATGGATTCTGTACCTGGGAATAGCGTTAGTGCCAGAGCGACTGCAATCACCCAGAGTAGAATATTAAGCAGGAGGGGTTTGTCAGTGAGAAGAATTCTGTCAGGGCTGCCTCCATGACCTTTTATATGTATAAGATAGAGGTATCTGAATACACCATACACTACAAACGGGATTGTTACCCACAACTTGGTTGATACCAGTTCCATAGTTCTCTGACTTACTGAATAGATTGAATATCCGATAATACTTGCGGCTGTTGCTATTCCCATTAGTTCATCAAGAAGGGAAATGCTGTATTCCTCGAGAATTTCCCGGTGTCCAGCTGCATTATCCCCAAGAGAAACAACTTCGTATCTCCTTTTTGCGAATGCAAGAAATACCGCAAGGAAGAAAGTGCAGACTATTAACCAGTGAGATATTGATATATCCGAGTAACCCGCATCCATGGCCAAAGTGACTCCTGCGAGAGCTCTCAGTACGAATCCAGCTGCTATTATAAGCACATCCAGTATTACGACATGTTTCAATTTGAAGGAGTAAGCCAGCTGCATTATGAGATAGATGCTGAGAACCAGAGCATATGTTGGTGCCAGAATCCACGATGTGATCAATACACCTGTAGCAAGCAGGAATGCGGCCACCGATGCAATTGAAACAGGTAGAGCCCCTGAAGCAATGGGTCTACTCTTCTTTTCAGGATGGCATTTATCCCGATCGCGATCAGCAATATCATTTGTAAGGTAAACCGAACTTGAGAGCAGGCAGAAACCTAATGCTCCCAGTGCTGTCAAGCCGATTGCTCTTGGATCATCCCAATGATTTCCAAAAAGAATTCCTGCAAAGACAAAGAGATTCTTCGTCCATGATCTTATTCTTAAACTTCTTAAAAGAGGTGATAATGTTTTCATAACACATAACAATAATTAACAATAGGTTTGAGAAACAGTTTTGTTCATTCCCGATGTGATTATTATATTGCTCACATCAGCGAGACGGCTTTTTGTCTCATTATGTTCTTGTTCTGGTTAGCAGCAAAACTAACGGTTCCCCGTTTGATATCCGTCAATGGAAAGATTCAATATCTGGAATTCATTGCTCGGAAGGAGCGTAATGCGGTCAGTCTCAATTATTCTGATATTTTCAGCATTATCGGCCTTTGCAGGAGCTTACACTGTTGAGGTATGCGGTAATTCCCAGCATGGTAGAATTGAGACAGTTCTTGCTGACCCACTGGAAATAGTTGTCAGGGATTCTTCCGGAGAACCTGTCAGCGGAGTTCCGGTTGAGTTCGAGATGAAATCCGATCAGGGATCTCTTGCGTATCCAATAATTGGAGAGTACCCCTTAATTCTTGAAGGTGATTCTATATCAGGAAACTTTTCATCTGTCAGAATACTTACCGGGTCAGACGGAATTGCAGCAATCTCACTTAAACTCGGGAACATATCCAGTAATAATACTATCGAAGCAACTGTCATACTTCCGGACGGTTCTGAAGAAGAAATCAATTTCTCTGCTCTTGCTGTTGATCTGAAAAACATAATTTTCCAGATACTGGGTGGACTGGCTATTTTCCTTCTTGGCATGAAGATGATGTCCGAGTCGCTTCAGCGAGTTGCCGGCAACAAAATGCGAGGAATACTCAAGAAGGTTACCAGCAACAGATTCCTCGGGCTTATGGCAGGAGCTCTTGTAACAGCGGCGATACAGAGTTCAAGCGCTACATCCGTTATAGCGGTGAGTTTTGTCAATTCTGGTCTAATAGTGCTCAAACAAGCTGTCGGTGTCATAATAGGCGCAAATATAGGTACTACCATTACCGGCCAGCTGATAGCCTTCAAGATCACACATTATGCTTTCCCGATGCTGACCATTGGATTCGCAATGTTTGCTTTCTCGAAGAATCGAAGAACCCAGTTCTGGGGAAAGGCTATTACCGGTCTTGCTCTGATTTTCATTGGAATGACTATAATGAAAGGAGTTCTTGATCCTCTTAAGACCAGCATGGCTCTGAAAAGCTTCTTCATGAGCTTCAGCTCGAATCCGTTGCTTGCAATTCTTGCGGGAACATTAGTAACATCGATTATACAGAGTTCAAGTGCGACAGTTGGATTGACCATGACTCTTGCCGGTGCAGGTCTGATTAATCTCCAGGGAGCTTTTTACCTTGTTCTGGGAGACAACATAGGTACTACCATCACAGCACAGCTATCAGCGATAGGTGGAACCAGAGCTGCCCGTCA
>DAOWJX010000025.1 GCA_030640155.1 Candidatus Aegiribacteria sp.
GATGGACAGGGCAACTTCGGATCGATAGATGGAGATCCGGCGGCAGCGTACAGATATACAGAAGCAAGAATGTCCAGAATAGGCGGAGAGATGCTTCGTGATATCGATAGCGAAACAGTAGATATGTCTCCCAATTTTGATGATCGCCTGAAGGAACCGTCAATCCTGCCTTCCGGTATACCTAATCTTCTCGTTAATGGATCGTCTGGAATTGCTGTAGGTATGGCCACGAATATCCCACCGAACAATCTCAGAGAAGTTATAGATGCATGCTGCAGAATTATAGATAACCCTGATCTTTCAGATGAAGAGCTTTTTGAGATTATCCAGGGACCGGATTTTCCTACAGGAGGAATAATCATGGGTCTCCGAGGGATCAGAAATGCTTACAGTACGGGAAAGGGATTGATTCATGTCCGCGGTAAAGTGATTATGGAAGTAACACAAAAAGGCAGGGAAGCAATCATAATTACAGAAATTCCCTATCAGGTTAACAAGACATCACTTATCGAGAATATTGCAAATCTTGTGAAATACAAGAAAATTACGATGATAGCTGATCTTCGTGATGAATCTGACAGAGATGGCATGCGGATAGTGATAGAACTTAAGAGAGATGCGGTAACTGAAATAGTACTTAACCAGCTTTACAAACACACCACGCTGGCAAAAACATTCGGAGTTAACAGTCTTGCTCTGGCTGGAGGACGACCCGTAAGGCTTAATCTTCGTCAGATGATTGATCACTATATTGAACATCGGCATAATGTCATTGAGAGAAGGATTGCATTTGACCTGAAAAAGGCGGAAGCAAGATCACACATAGTTGAAGGCCTCCTGAAAGCTCAGGATGTTATAGAAGAGGTAATAAGAGTTATCAGAGAATCCGGAAGCAGCGAAGACGCAAAGAAAAAACTCATAGAAATATTTGAATTCACCGAAATACAGGCTCAAGCGATATTGGAAATGCGTTTAAGAAGACTTACCGGAATGGAGCGGGAAGAACTGGAAGAAGAATATGAAGAACTCCGGGTTCTCCTTGAAAAACTTCGCCTGTTGGCTTCAAATCGCTTGGAACGCATGAAGGTTGTGTCAGAGGAGTTAAGAGAAATTGCCGACATATACGGTGAAGACAGGAAAACTGAAATAGAACAATTTGCTGCAGACGAATTCGATATAGAAGATCTGATACCCGATGATGAAATGGTAATCACCCTCTCTCGCGAAGGATATGTGAAAAGGCTTTCAACGGACACTTATAAAAGTCAGCACAGGGGTGGAAAGGGAATCACAGGAGCACGAACAAAGGAGGAAGATTCAATTGATCAGATATTTGTATCCTCCAACCACAGTTATATATTGTTTTTCACTAATCAGGGAAGATGTTACTGGCTGAAGGTCTATAAAATTCCCGAAGCTGGAAGGATCAGTAAAGGGAAAGCTATTGTTAATCTTCTGGATCTCGAACCAGAAGAACGCCCTGTCGCGAATGTATGCGTGAAAGAGTTCGATGAAAACCGCTTTATACTGATGTCAACCAGTAATGGAATTATTAAGAAAACACCTCTTTCCAGTTACAGCCATCCACGAAGGAACGGCATATGGGCGATCAAGCTTGATGAAAACGCAGAACTCGTCAGTGCATCATTGACAAACGGAAACAGCCGGGTTCTGCTTGCGCTGGCAAACGGGAAAGCGAACAGATTCAGTGAAAAAGAAATACGTTCCATGGGAAGATATACAAGAGGAGTAAGAGGAATTAAAGTTACCGGAAATGACAGTCTCGTGGGAATGGTTATCATGCATGAACCCGGGAGCGTACTTACAGTAACGGAGAATGGATTTGGGAAACGAACGTGGTCAGAGGAGTATAGACTTACTCATAGAGGAAGCGCGGGCGTCATTAACATCCGTAATATTCAGCGGAATGGTCGGGTAATTTCAATCACACAGGTGACAGAAGAAGATGAATTAATTCTTGTTTCAGCCCTCGGAATGATTATCCGGTTACCCGTTGAGCAGATTAGAGAAATGGGCAGAAGCACTATGGGAGTAAGGCTCATGAATCTGCCGGATGAGGACAGGGTCGTTGACGCCGCTGTGGTCCGACCGGAGAATGAACGAGTGGAAATAGAGGAGCAGAAATAAAAGCAAAAGAAATAGCCCGAGAAATAGAATCCTGGAGCAAAGAGAACAGGCTTTATTCAGCTCACCCTCCGGAAGTAGGAAAAGGCTTTTCGCTTCCTTCGAAATCACTGAACAAATCCATTATCGAGCCTGAAGCAAGAGGCAAAATCTTTGCTATACCACTGTTTTCAAAGGAATGGCCAGAAGCGGGAGAAATTCTTGCTTACCTTCTCTCAACAATTAAAAAAGGTGATGGCAAGACTCTTCTCGAAAACCTTAGCAAAATGAGTGAACCTCCCCCCGTAAAGCAGGATATAGCAACGGAATGGTTATCTGCTGTAAGTAACCTCCCGTCGTCTGCTGTTGTTGTGGCCGTCCTCGAATTCTTTCATCTAAGCTGGACATGGAATCAGATAGGACCGAGCACAGGCTTAACATTCAAAGAATTCCTCTGCCTGCTTTATCGTGTGTTTCAGGTCCTTGCAGAAACGCAGGGAGACGCACCTCTTGTCAGGAGCCTGATACAGAAGGGTTTTAAATGGCCTGAACGTTTCGGTTTCATTCTCGAAAGAACGAGAATCGGAGGAGGAAATGTCATACACGCTCTTGAGAAAGCACAGAAACTGATACCTGAAATACCCCTTGTTGCTGAAAATTCTCTGGTTGATTTTGCTCTGGAAACAGGATGGTATCTTCTCGGAAACGAAAACCTCCCTGTTTGGAGAGCTGTTGGCAGAAATGGAGAATCTCTTCTGAGGAAGCTTAGGGGATTTTCAATACAGATGGAATCAATAAAAATTCTTTCAGGATTTCTTGGACGTCTGGAGGAGACAGATCAACTTCGAAATCTGCTGGAAGACTCAATTCCCGATCAGATAGAGAATATTGTCGGCTTGTTGGAAGACCCACTGCTTTCAGAAGCAATTGAACTGCTTTCAGAGGATGCGATCAGAGCGCTTGTGAGACGATCTGAAATAGACCTGTGCCTGGATATCATGGCCATTCTGGTTAGAGACAGTTCACCTTTTGAATACGGACAAGCCATTGCTGATATGATGCTGTTCAGTAGTAGGGGGAAAGCAGAGAGAAATATCTTTAAGGAGGTATACGCCCTTTGCGAGAAAAACAAAAACACCGATCTTATTATTGAAATTGCCAATATGTCGGCTGAACGTCGGGAAACACCTTTTTATGACAAACTGAATACAGAGTACTATCTCCGATTTGTACCGGTCGCCCTTTCGTTCCTTGAGGGTAAAGATAAATCACCGGAGATAAGACGAGTCACAAATTCTATTGGTCGAATTATGGATGCAGTACTGAGCCAGGATGATCCATCCATCTCGCTGGAATCACTTGAGAAGTTAGTAGCTGAAACCGAAATCAATTTCGATAAACTTCTTCCTGCTTTGATACTACTGCTTCGGTCAACAAATGAAGCATTAAAACATGAGCACATTATCAAGAGCGAGATATTCGTTTTGATACTTGATCTGTTAGATGATAATTATAGCAGAAGACTTCTTGAAGGAGAACAAACACACTGGCTTTCTCCTCTTGCCAATGGAACCATTGATTCCTGCATGAAAGTTGTCGATGCACTGGGGAAAATTTCAAATCGATCTCTGCGAAGCCGCTTTCTGGACAAAGTGATAGCTCCTCTTTTTCAGGAGATTGGAGCAGAGGAATTAATATTCAGCGAGTTAATTACATCTGCTATCTCCACATACAACAGAGAAATGAGCCTGGAGCAGCTGAGAAACGAAGAAACAACAATCCTGGGCAGACTCTTCAGGGCTGAAGACAGGAGCAAAGCTCTTAAGGTCTCAATGAATCGACTCCTGCGGATACCGGGCATAGAAGAGAAAAGCGCAAACGATCTTATATACTGTGCCCGTACGCTTTGTGAAACTCTTTCTCAGCAGGCTGTCTGGCTTGAGAAATCAGGGCACAGGATATTCAGCAGATTTCTCTCAAGAGGATTAACGGCTTTCGTTAAAACTCTGGTTGAGTATCCGGAAATCTCGGAACATCTTACAAGTGGTAACCTGATGAAAGAACTGCTGACCAGAATGATTCCTGCAAAGGAAACGGAAGACAGCAATGTTGCTCTGTGGCAACTGAAAACCGCATCGGTGTTCTTCGGTGAGACTATTCCTTACTCGGTAGAAATACTTACAGGCAGACCTGAATTTGTGATTTCATATCTTCGAGATATTACGGAACTTGCTGTTGGCTCGATGCATGGAGAACTTGCAGGAGCAACTTTCCTTTCCTGGATGTCGAATAGACTGGAGAAAAAACTCATTGACGAATATGCGCGAAAACTCGATAACGATTTTGTTCTTGCAGAAGCATCGGGTGATATCGAGGGATCACAGCTGATGAATGAGTGGCGAGCTGTCAGAGACAGCTCATCAGAAATCCTGAGAGATACGGTTGCTTATCTGAAAGTGGTAACCCAGCAGATACTTCACAGGAAAATAGTAATAAGAGAAGGAAGAAAACTGGTTGAAGGATTTATAGAAAACGGGTGCGAGGGACTTATTTTAAAAGTCTCTGTGTCTCCGGACAGAAAAGAAGTTACAGAGCTGCAAAAAGCTGCAGGGGATTACGAGCTGATAGAAATTTTCAGAATAATGGAAGGAAGAGAACCTGTTGGAAAGAAACAACAGCTTCCTGAGAACGTAGAGCAATTTTTTCTTTCTCGCATTTGTCCTCCGGGAGAGAATCCCTGCAGGTACTGGAGGAGCAAAGCCTTCTCCCCCCTTGAGAATGTACTTATTGATATCATTCTGCTCTATACAAGCAATGAAAGCCTCTCGAAGATTGAACAGATGATGGACGATTTTGTAGAGATTATAGGATATCTCGGTACCGATGAGGTTTTCAGACCGGAGATAATTTTTACGGCATTGGGAAAATCCCTTTCGAAAACAGAAAGAGGAAAAAGACTGACAGTTCAGATGGTGGAGAAAAATCTGGAAAAGAACATCTACCGGCTCATGTGGCGTAGAAAAGCAACGAAAAAAACAGCCGAAGCTGTAAGTGAATATGTGCCAGAGAAAAAGATCACCAACATGCTTTTTGACAGAATTACCAGGGAAAAAACATCACGGGAACAAATTCTCTTCACAAAGAAGTACGCGAGAATATTCGCATCGGTTGAGAGTGTAATCATGAAGCGCAAGAACGCAGAGATACAATCTGCCAGATCAGTTCTGCAACATATCTGGATATTCAATTCGGAAGCGGTCAGACCATTTTCAGCCGTAGAAATAGCAAGAGATGCAGTGGAAACAATAACTCAGTTCTTCCTCGAGATTGGAGCCAGAACAGGGGCTGTAACAGCACTCGAGGCCGGAGCAATAAGCCTTGGCATGAGACGTAAATACAGAGATAACGCTAACACTGTAGCCATACTGATCAGATGGACGCAGGATTCAACCCGCGGAGACCTTCTGGCTCTTGTTGAATCGCATCACCCTCTTCTAGAAGCAGTAAGCCGGGACAGCGAATTGATACGACTTATAGATGATCTCTGGGGTGATGGTAAGGCCAGGCTTTACATAAGATCTCTCGC
This sequence comes from Candidatus Aegiribacteria sp., assembly GCA_030640155.1. GTDB lineage: Bacteria > Fermentibacterota > Fermentibacteria > Fermentibacterales > JCC-6 > Aegiribacteria. The sequence continues at coordinate 5,711 of DAOWJX010000025.1, forward strand.
GGATCGCCCGGACAGACTCAAAGATCGTCTCCTTCATCATCTTGGAGTAAAATCCAAAGCGAATAGCGATAGCATCAGATATGTCTGATCAAACTGAATCTGCTGTCAGAGAAATAGCTCTTGTCTCTACCGGAGGCACAATCGAGATGACGACCGGAAGCAAAGGGCTGGTTATTGCAGGCGGCATTAATCACCATCTGTTTGATGGAGATGTCATACCGGCCAATGTCAGAGTTACACAGATTAAATTCAGCAGCATTCCAAGCCCGCATATGACACCGGGTATTATGAGAGAACTATGTCTCAGGCTTGAAGAGCTTGCAACTGTCGGAAAGTATGACGGAATTGTCGTGACTCACGGAACAGATACGTTAGAAGAAAGTGCTTTTCTTGCGGATATATACCTTAAGGAACAGATACCGGTTGTTTTTACAGCAGCAATGCGAAGCTCTGTTGAGATGGGAGTTGATGGACCGAGAAACCTGAGAGGAGCTTTGCTTGTTGCTGCAAATCCTGAAGTTCATAAGTTGGGAGTTACGGTAGTTCTTAACGATGAGATTCATGCTGCAGGAAGAGTCACCAAGACATATACAAGCAACGTAAGCAGTTTTGCCTCACCAGGTTATGGTCCACTGGGCTTTGTTGATCAGGATAGAATTCTTCTGCAGCGAATCCCTTTATGGAGACTTCATCTGCCACCTGGAGAACTTTCAATGAACGTAAACGTTGGACTTGTAAGAATTGCGTCAGGTTTTGGAGCAAGAGAAATCAGATTCAGTGCGGACTGTGAAGACAAGGGGCTGGTAATAGAGGCATTCGGGCGGGGTAATGTTCCGGTAGATGTTGCGTTAGCTGTGGAATATGCGGTAGGTAAAGGTACAGTAGTCTGTATAACAAGCAGATGCTACGTTGGAAGAGTGCTGGGTGTTTACGACTATTCAGGAGGAGGAATAGACCTGGAGCAAAAAGGCGCAATCTTTGCGGGAGATATGCAGGGACACAAGCTGAGATTGTTGCTTATGGCATGTGTTGGCATGAAGATGAACAGGCAGGAAATAAGTGAACTGCTTAAGGGATTATGACAGTGCCGGACTTTATTGACAAACAAGAACTCACAGACTTAGTTTACCGCATACGGCAGCGGAACGGGTGGGTTATATATGCCTGAGAAGGGTTTCACCGCGACTTTCATTTCTAATTCGGGTAAAACACATCACCAGTTTAATGTAAGCGGGTGGAAGCTTCATCTGACAAGGGTAATACTGGCGCTGTTCGTGCTTATGGTGTCTGCCGCGGTAGCCATTGTTGCTTTTGGGTTTTTAGAAGCTGGAGAAACAGACAGACTCAGAGAAGAGATAACCAGTCTGCAGGATTCCCTGGCAATAAGGAGAAATATAGAAGCGCGCCTTGATAATATAGAAATGAAACTACAGCAGTTAGGCAACGTGAGACAACGAATCGAAAACATAGCAAGTAGTATTTCACCGCAAGTAGAATCTCCGGAGTAATAACTAATAGAGAAAAGAGGAAACAGGAATCATGCCCAAAAAGGAATATTCCTCCACCATGGATTCCATTCTTGGACCCGGCAGTATTTGCAAGGGTTCTCTGAAAGTGGATGGAGGACTCAGAATAGATGGTGCCGTGGAAGGAGAAGTCACGGTATCCGGTACCCTGACCATTGGTCGGGAAGGAATAATTTCAGGCGATGTATCGGTGAGCCAGGCGATTGTCGGAGGAACAATACGTGGAACGGTCAGAGCCGAACAACAGCTTGAACTTCAAAGCGGATCCAGGCTTGAGGGAGATATATTTACCCGCTCTCTTGTCATAGAAGATGGCGTCTTCTTCGAGGGCAGTTGCAAAATGAGCCATGGCAACGAGTCAGGGTCTTAGTGTGGAAAATGTGGAAAAGATTACGAAACTGTGGAAAACTATCTAACTACATGATATTCATATACATACATAATCACTTAAAGTAGTTTCATAAGTAATATCCACAACAGACACTGTCATGGAGGTATAGCGCTGTTCCCGGTTGTTTCAATGCCTGGAAGGCCGGTGTTCCCAAGTTGATTAATCGAAAGGCTGGTATTAATAATGGCGAAACTCGATACTCTCCGCGAAGGTGAGGATCAGGCCAGGCAGGTACTGGAGAACGCTAAAAAAGATGCCCGGCGGATAACACAGAGCATTCCGGAGATGATTGAGGAAATGAAACGGAAGGAAGACGATTATCTCAGGGAAGTTACGTCCGAAGCAGAAGCGGCTGTGGAAAAGATTGTAATTCAGCTGAAAGGAAAACTCGAAGAAAAAACGGGCAGTAAGCTAGAATTACTGGTAGAGAATAAAGCGAACCTTGAGAAAGCGGCAACCATGAGTCTTCGGAAACACATCCTCAGAGGCGGGAAAGAAGCCTGATGAGCCTTGATGCGATATCAAAGATAGAGGTTCTGTGTCATGCTCAAACCCGTGAGAAGGTCCTTGAAAAGATAGAATCCTCAGGGAAAGTCCAACTGATAGATTTGTCGGAAATTGAGCAGTCCGAGGAGATGAAATTCCTCAAACCCGCTTCATTGAATACAGATGATCTTTCCGAGAAGATATCGAGCCTTGAAAAGGCAATTCAATTTCTAGAAGAAGAAACAGCCGGAGAGAGGGATCAAAAGCCTTCAATACCCCCCTCTCTTTCTGAAAAAGAACTCATGGCTTTATTTGAAGACGAAAATCTTCTGGAGAAAGCAAGAAAAGCATGGTTTATAGCAATCCGGAAAGCCAAGCTCGAGGGCGCGGAAAAGGAACTTGAACAGGAAAGAAATTTCCTTATTGAATGGGAAGGGCTGCCTGTTCCGTTTGAGGATCTTCGAAAAAAAGGATCTTACCTGCTTGCAGCAGGTATTCTCGAAAAGGATTCGATTCAGCAATTACATTCTCGTAAATGGGAAGATGACAACCCTCTTTTTCATCTTGAAGTCATTCAGAAGAAGAAAAAACTCGAGCGGGTCATCGCGGTGTTTCACGAATCTGTATCAAAAGAAATCCTGCAGTCTCTTGGAGAGGCTGGATTCTCTCAACAGGACTTCGGATCCAGACAGGGAATGGTGAAAGACAACCTGGAAGAAGTCTGTCGTGAACTTGAGCTTGTTGACGGTAAAATGAGATCGCTTCATGAAGAAGCGGTAAAATTGTCAGTATCCATTACTCGATTCCGAATTCTTCTTGATGCTGCCGGGCTGCTTCTTGAAAGATTGAATGCCACAAGAACAGCATATGTCAGTACTCATGTGTTCATGTTCAGAGCATGGATACGCACCGCCGATCTTGGCAGGTTAAGAAAAAACCTTGCACAGCTTGGAGAAGTAGCAGTTGAGGAAATTGAACCGGAGAAAGACGAAACGCCCCCTTCTCCGATAACTGAAAACGTTGTGGCTTCACCCTATACACTTCTTACGGATATGTACGGCCAGCCCACAAGGAGGGATCCGGATCCGACGCCACTGATAGCACCCTTTTATGCCCTTTTCTTCGGTATCTGTATCGGTGATGCGGGATATGGAATTGCTCTTGCTCTTGGATCCGCGTTAGGCTGGTATCTTGTACGCAGAAGACACGGAAATCCAAGATTATTCCAGCTTCTGTTCCAGGGAGGATTAGCGAGTATTCTGGTTGGAATCTTCCTCGGAGGCTGGTTCGGAATTCCCTTTGACAATCTTCCAGGTTTTCTCCAGGCTCCGGCACTGATGCTTAATAAACTTTTGCCTGGATATAAGGTTGGTGAGCAAGGGCAGGAAGGTTTTGGAGTATCGAAGCAGTTTCTCTATTTAACACTTGCTCTTGGGTTGGTGCAGCTCACAGCAGGTATAATTATTAATCTCAGGAAACGCTGGAGAGCAGGAGAAAAATTCGCGGCCGTCATAGATCAATCCGGTTGGTTGCTTGCCACAGCAGGTCTTTTTCCATGGCTGTTCAATCACTATCTGCTCAACGGAGCTCTTTATAATGTTAACGGGCCGCTTGATAAAGTATTTACCACGATGCTTGCCGCGGGTGCTGTACTCATATTCATAATGGGAGGAAGGGAAGCAAAAGGATTCGGAAAGATCGGAACTGGAGCTTACGCTCTATACGGCATAGTGAATCTTCTCGGAGATGTACTATCGTATTCAAGACTGTTTGCCCTTGCTCTTTCGAGTGCGATAATCGCTCAGGTGATAAATCAGATGGCTGGAATGCTGGTCAACGAACTTGGGATACCGGTAGTCGGTGTAATTCTTGCAATAGTGGTTGTGGTCGCCGGGCATTTATTCAATATAGCAATGGCAGCTCTAAGTGGTTTTATCCATACCGCAAGACTGCAATTTGTAGAATTTTTCGGGAAATTCTACGATGGTACGGGAGTTCCGTTCAAACCGCTGAGATATGAACCGAAGTTTGTGCATATTGAGAGAGAAAAATAGCAAATAATACTCTTTCCGTATAAAGAGAAAGGAGATATTGAGTGGAACAACTAGTTGCATATATGGGAATAGCTCTTGCCTGCGCACTCGCCGGAATAGGTTCGGCAGTGGGAGTAGGTATTGCGGCTCAGGCAAGTACAGGAGTTATGAGCGTTGATCCCGGCAAATTCGGGAAACTGCTGCTTCTTTCGGCTCTGCCCGGAACACAGGGAATATACGGCTTTGTTATCGCATTCCTTCTGCTCGGGAAAATGCCGCTGGTAACAAGCATGCCTGTTGCATGGCAGGTCTTCACGGCAGGTTTGCCGATAGCACTTGCCGGTCTGTTTTCAGGAATCCATCAGGGAAAGGTCTGCGCTGGTGGAGCTATGATGACTGCCAAACAGCCTGATGATTCAGCAAAATCGCTTATTCTTGCGGTTTTTGTTGAATTCTATGCGATTCTTGGATTCCTTGTATCATTCCTCATGCTGCAGGGCATTGGGGGGTAATCAGAAAATGTCTCTTGAAGCAATCCTTTCAAAAATAAAGGCAGACGCGCAAAATGAAGCTGATGTCATCCGCGGGGAAGCGGAAAGAGAAAAGGAGAAAGAAAGAGAAAAACAGGCCGGAGAGATTGAAGAAAAGCGTAAGAAAGACCTGAACAGGATCAAGGCAAGGGTTCAGGATATGCAGAAGCGAAAGGAATACCACGTTCAGAGGGAATCTGCCAGACAGTTGATGAATGCCCGGAGAACTCTTATGGATGAAGCAATTCAGAAGGCTGTTATGAACCTTTCCTCCGAAAGTTCTGAGAAGTACCTTGAAATGATAGCGTCTCTCCTTGACAGCTGTAATATTGAAGGAGAAGTTGAAGTACTGATTTCTTCTGCGGACGAATCACGAATAACATCGAAATTCCTGGAGAAACACTCCACAGATTCAAGGAAATACGTCCTTTCGGATAACAGACATAAAGAAACAGGAGGCATCATCTTCCGTGCTGGCAGGATAAGCCAGAACGGGACTTTCCCGATGATAGCGGAACTGATACATGAAAAGCTGGTAATGGAGCTTTCTCAGATTATACCTCTGGAGACGGATTGAATAATGCCGGATAGCTTCATATATGCCAACGGAAGAATAAGTGGTAAGGAAAACACATTGCTGGACGAACGGATGTGGCAGATGCTCATGTCCGCACAGAGTGAAGAAGAAGTGCTTCGATTTCTTGGAGACACCTGGTATGGAGGTTTCATGCAGCATCATAGCCTTGAGGGCTGCTTCATCAATGCCATGGAGGTTACAGAAGAAGAACTTATAGAACTTTCGGAAGACGATAGACTAATCAGAGGGCTTCTTCATAGAAGAGACGTCAGAAATGCCAGATATATCTGGAAGAACCTCCTTTCCGGTCAGAGATCTCCAGTTGAAATCGAAATTGAACGACCGGGACTTATCTCTGTGGATATACTTGAAAAGGCGGTATCTACCGCTGAAGTACGGGAAGAACTGCCGGGACTCTTTAGAGAGACTCTGGAGGAGCTTCTTGAAACGGAGGGGATCAGTGGCCCTGCTTTGGATCGAAAAATGGATAATCTCGCGGCAGAGGTTGAATATGAAGAACTTCCCCGTATAAGCTCCGGGTTCAGAACTTTCGTAATGACCGGACTGGAGCAGAAGAACTTCCTTATTGCCGGTCGATGCCGACTAGCGGGAACTTCAAAACAGGATGTTCAGGAATTGCTGCTTCATGGCGGGTACCATTCCACAGAAGAAATTGCCGAGGCATATCAAAGAAATACACTTCCCCTGCTGATTGCAGAGAGCCCCGGTTTCGAAGAACCCGCCAGGGCTTTTGCAGAGGCCCTTGATTCCGGATCGTTCTTCGCTTTTGAAAAAGAGTGCGATAGACAGCTTCTGGAACTTCTTGAAAAAGGAGCCTTCCCTGTTTTTGGCCCATCCCCGCTTGCAGCATTCGTTATCAGAAGGGAGATGGAAATCAAACATCTCAAGCTTCTGGTCGCCGCGAAAATCGCCGGGGTTGATTCGAGCAGGCTTCAGGAACGCCTGCCAAGGGGATAGGAGCATGGTATGTCGCATGGTGAGATAGCATTTCTTGGAGATACTGACAGCGTTCTTGGTTTCAGGGCTCTTGGAGTGGAAACGATCGTTCCAGATGACGCTGACGATGCAAGGAAGCAATTTGAAAGATTAGTAAAACAGAAAACATCGGTTATCATGATTACCGAGAAAATGATGGATTGTCTGCAGGAGCAGATGGAAGAAGTTGTACATATGGCCATTCCGGCTGTCGTGGTTCTTCCGGGTATAACCGGAACGCTGAAACGGGGTGAGGATACTATAAGAGAACTCATAATCAGGGCTGTAGGAGTGGATTTGATGTCGGATGAACAGAAGTAAGCTCAGGGACCGGGTAAAACCTGCCGGAGGCGATGGATGATAAAGGGAACAATCGACAAAATTGCGGGTCCGCTTGTTGTCGCGGACGGAATGAAAGACGCCAGGATGTACGACCTGGTCTATGTGTCAGACTACGCTTTGATAGGCGAGATCATCGAACTTAAAGGTGACAGGGCATCTATTCAGGTGTATGAAGAAACCGGAGGACTTCAACCGGGAGATCCTGTTGTAGCTACAGGAGAACCCCTTTCGGTTGAACTCGGCCCGGGTCTTCTTACGGCGATATACGATGGTATCCAGCGCTCACTGGACAAGATACGAGAAGAAGCAGGAGACTGGATTACAAGAGGAATCACCATAAGAGGTCTTGATCACGAGAAGGAATGGAATTTCAAGCCTGTTGCGACAAAAGGCTTGGAAGTATCCGGCGGTGAGATATTGGGAGAAGTTCCGGAAACAGATGTAATTGTACACAAAGTCATGGTTCCCCCCGGTGTAGAAGGGGAAATAACCTGGATGATAGATGAAGGTGTGTACAATATCGATACTGTCATAGCGAAGGTTAAGGAATCTTCCGGGGAAATAAGGGAACTTTGCATGTACCATAACTGGCCTGTTCGTAAACCGCGCCCCGTAGCTGAGAAAAGAGCTCCCGCGGAACCTCTTATAACCGGCCAGAGAGTCATTGACGCTTTCTTCCCGCTTGGAAAAGGCGGAACGGCTTGCGTTCCAGGACCGTTCGGCAGTGGAAAAACCGTTATCCAGCACCAGCTCGCCAAGTGGGCTGACGCGGAAATAGTTATTTACGTCGGATGCGGCGAGCGGGGAAACGAAATGACAGACGTTCTTCAGGAATTCCCTGAACTGGAAGACCCCAAGAGCGGTAAACCGCTGATTCTCAGAACCGTACTTGTGGCAAATACAAGCAATATGCCTGTTGCCGCACGAGAGGCAAGCGTTTATACCGGTATAACCATCGGTGAGTATTTCCGGGATATGGGTTATTCAGTTGCTCTTATGGCTGATTCCACAAGCAGGTGGGCAGAGGCGATGAGAGAGATGTCCGGAAGACTCGAAGAAATGCCTGGAGAAGAAGGATACCCCGCGTACCTGGGAACGCGTATCGCTGAGTTCTACGAACGGGCCGGGAATGTGAAATGTATAGGAGGAGACAGAAGCGGAGCCCTGACAGTTGTCGGTGCTGTCAGCCCTGCCGGCGGAGACCTTTCTGATCCGGTTGTACAGGCAACACTCAGAGTTGTTAAGGTTTTCTGGAGCCTGGAGGCAAGGCTTGCGTATGCAAGACACTTCCCCGCTATTGGATGGCTTGACAGTTATTCTCTCTATACCGAGAACCTGAAAGAGTACTACAACAGGGAGCTTGGGGACGAATGGGTCTTAATGATGAAAGAAGCCATGGCCCTGCTTCAGCGAGAGGCGAATCTTCAGGAAATAGCTCGTCTGGTCGGAGCCGAATCTCTTTCCCCCGAGGACCAGCTGATTCTATACACGGCAAGATCTCTGAGGGAGGATTTCCTTCATCAGAACGCTTTCCATGATGTTGATACTTATACTTCCATCATAAAACAGAAGATCATGATGGAAGTAATAATGCACACACACAGTGAAATGGAAAAGGCGCTGCTTACCGGCGTATCTCCCAGGGAACTGTTCAGCCTGCCTCTGAAGGAGGAAATTACCAGAATGAGATATATCCATGAGGATAATCTCTCCGACATTTCTGCAATCAAAGAACATGTAACTTTACAGATCAACGATCTGATCGCGAAGGATCAGATCGCCTGAGGGGGCAAAGGGATATGATCAGAGAATACACAACAACCGTTGAAATATCCGGCCCTCTGATGCTTGTTGACAGGGTTGAGGGTGTAGCGTACGAGGAACTGGTGGAAATAGAGCTGCCCAATGGAGAAATCCGTCACGGGAAGGTTCTCGAAATAGACAGCCGCATGGCTCTTGTACAGCTCTTCGAAGGGAGCAGCGGTACGGATATTTCCAGAAGCAAGGTCCGCTTTCTCGGGAAGCAGGTCGAGCTTGGTGTTTCAGTAGAGATGCTTGGCAGAGTATTCGATGGCCAGGGGCGTCCAAGAGCTCCGTTTGATACGGCTCCTCCCATAGTTCCGGAAAAGATGGTGAATATAAACGGAGCCCCAATCAATCCTTACGCAAGGGACTATCCGGCTGAGTTCATTCAAACCGGATTCAGTTCCATTGACGGAATAAATACGCTTGTGAGAGGACAGAAGCTTCCGATATTCAGCGGTAACGGACTTCCACATTCCATTGTTGCGGCTCAGATCGCACGTCAGGCGCATGTGCGTGGAGGTGAAGAAAGCTTTGCTGTAGTTTTCGCTGCGATGGGAATTACATTTGAGGAAGCCGATTACTTCATACGTGATTTCCGTTCGACAGGAGCCATGGACAGGGCAGTTGTTTTCATGAACCTTGCAGATGATCCTGCCATTGAACGTATCTCAACACCGAGAATGGCGCTGACAGCAGCGGAATACCTTGCTTACGAGAAGGACATGCATATCCTTGTTATTATGACAGATATGACTAATTACTGTGATGCTCTCAGAGAGATCGCCGCTGCCAGGAAAGAAGTTCCCGGAAGGCGTGGTTATCCCGGTTACCTTTACACAGATCTTGCATCGATTTACGAACGGGCGGGAAGAATCAAGGGGAGAAAAGGATCGATTACACAGATTCCCATTCTTACTATGCCGGAAGATGACAAGACTCATCCCATTCCCGATCTTACCGGCTATATCACCGAGGGTCAGCTGATCCTCAACAGAGAACTTCATAAGAAGGGTATCTATCCTCCCATGGATGTTATGGAATCTCTTTCGAGACTCAAGGATAAAGGTATTGGCGAGGGGAAAACCCGCGGAGACCACGCAGATCTCTTCAACCAGCTCATGGCAGCCTACTCAGCCGGGAAAGATGCCAGAGAACTGGCAGTTATCCTTGGCGCGGCCGCGTTGAGTCCGCTTGATCAGAAGTACATGAAATTCGCTGAGGAATATGAAAAGCGTTACATCAGCCAGGGAGACCATGAAAACAGGAATATAGATGAGACTCTGGACCTTGGCTGGGAGCTTCTGAAGCTTCTTCCAAGGGAGGAAATGAAACGAATTGATCCCAGGCGCCTTGACAGGTACTGGCCAGTGAACGACAGGAAAAAGGCAGAGGTCAGCTAATGGCGATAAAGGTTCGTGCCACCAGGATGGAGCTCCTTCAATTCCGGAAGAAGGTTGCTCTGGCCAAGAGAGGTCATAAACTCCTGAAGGACAAACTTGACGAACTTATGCGCCAGTTCAAGATATTGATAAAGGAATACGAAGGAGCCAGGAGCGAACTTGAAAAGGAACTCAGTATTGCATACAGCGAATTCCTTTTCGCAAGAGCCGCAATGACGGAACCGGGTCTTCTCGATGCTCTTCGATATCCCGGAGCGGTAGCGAACGTGCAGACCTCAAAAAGGAAGATCATGAATCTGATTCTTCCCGTATTTGAGGTATCCATAGAGGGAAATGTTCGCAATTACGGGATGTTTGATACACCTGTGGAACTGGATGAAGCTCTGGAGGTTTACAAAAGGATACTGCCCCGCATCGTGAAACTGGCGGAGCAGGAAAAGGCTATAAGTCTGCTTGCCAGAGAAATCGATACTACCCGGCGGAGGGTCAACGCTCTTGAATACAAGCTGATTCCTGAGCTTGAAGAAGCCATAAGATCTGTCAGATTGAAGCTGGATGAAATGGAGCGCGGAAACCTGACAAGGCTTATGAAGGTGAAAGAAATGGTGGAGGAAAAACGGGAGAAAAACCGCGCGTAGCCAGTTTAACGTTCCAGCGAAGATTCATCATTTCACGGATAAAAAGGTCTTGATATTCCTGCTCGAATAGCTTATCAATTAAGTGTTGAAATCTGATTTGAAATTCAAACAAGAAAGGGAAATATGAAAAAGGTATTAATGCTTTTTGTGATTTTCACATTCTCACAGATAGCGGGCGCTGTTCAAACGGAGAACTTTGGATGGGAAGGAACCGAAACCATTCTGGGCATGTATCCTGCCGGAGGCATAATAGCTCAAATTGCCACGGATCCTGTACATGGTGGTTCCCAGTCGCTCTATATTGAGGAAAACGATTCCAAGGGAACATCCCAGGCATTTGTTGCGCTGATTACAGGGCTTCAGGTAGGAGATACGCTGGATGCTGAATTCTGGCGCTACGATACCACTCCTGGAGGATCACCCTCAATCAGGATCTGGGCTCACTGGATATCCGATCCAGGTGATATCAACAGTTATTCGGTATCAGCCGGCGGCAACGATGATTACGGACCCGGAACAGGCTGGGACCTCACTTCATGGTCATGGGAATCCACCGCTGACTCCCTTCATAGCATTGTCATTGAAGCCAGAATTTATTCAGCTGTTGGCGACGCCGGATGGATCGATGATATGACAATTACCGCTCCTGATGGAGCGACCATTACTACCCCGGGGAACGTATCTCTTGAAAGCGGCACCTGGGCGGATATTAAGGCTGCATTCTAAAACACCTATAGGGGACATGCACACTCTGGTGCGTGTCCCCAAAAAGCATGACGCTCTGGTGCGTGTCCCCAAAAAGCA
>DAOWJX010000114.1 GCA_030640155.1 Candidatus Aegiribacteria sp.
GCTATTCTTAGAACCGATAGCAGAAGATTAGCATTTTCTACCGATTCGCACGTAATTACCCCTCTGTTTTTTCCGGGAGGTGATATCGGATATCTTTCCGTATACGGAACTGTTAACGACCTTGCCATGTGCGGAGCAAAACCGGAATGGCTGAGCGCCAGTTTCATACTTGAAGAAGGACTCCCCATGGAAACCCTCTGGAGGGTTGTTCAATCGATGGGAGAAGCCGCTGACAGGACAGGTGTATTAATTGTAACAGGAGACACAAAGGTCGTTGACAGAGGTAAGGGTGACGGAATCTATATCAATACTGCAGGAGTGGGTGTCATACGTGACGGTGTAGATATCAGTCCTTCCAGGGTGAGAGAAGGAGATGCTGTTATTTTAAGTGGTGATATAGGGAGACACGGAATAGCCATCATGGCCATTCGTGAAGGAATCGACTTCCAGACGATCATTCAGAGCGATCTTGCGCCTCTTGACAGAATAGTCTCAGAACTGCTTGAAGCTGATCTTGATATTCACTGCCTGAGGGATCTTACAAGGGGAGGGCTTGCCAGCGGTCTGAATGAGATCGCTTCTGCAGGCAAAGTCTCAATCAATATTAAGGAGAGACTGATCCCTGTTCGTGATGATGTTCTCGGAGCCTGCGAGATACTCGGATTTGATCCGCTTTATGTGGCCAATGAAGGTCGATTCATTGTTATTCTTCCAGAAGAGAATGCCGAAAAGGCTGTTGCTATTCTTCAGAAGCATGAAGATGGCCGACATGCAACCATTATTGGACATATTACAGAAGCATCATATGCTGGTGTAATTATGGAAAGCAGCATAGGAGCTGAGAGAATCGTCGATATGATGAGCGGTGAACAGCTGCCCCGAATCTGCTAGTACTGTCCCATCTTATTGAGTCTTTTTGCTTTTTTCTCAAACAGTCTGAAGATAGCAAGCCCGATAAAAAGGTAGAAAAGGCTGTTTCCAATAACGAACAGATACCACCAGAGCGGAAAGGATGTTCCGTGTACTATATGGGCGTTGATTGTATGCGCGCCTGCTATGAATGGCAGGAATGAGAAACTTGTCAGGGGATAGACTCGAAGCAGCATCAGACCGATCAGTCCGAATGAAAGTATTCCGTTAACCGCACCGATTCTTTTATGGATCAGACCGACGCCGCCAAGCATGAAACCTATTCCGTTCAGAGAAAGCACTGAAACAAACAGAATCAGGTAGAAGTACAGAAGGTTTACCGAAAGTACTCTTCCGGTGGTCAGCATTGTAAGGTACAGCATCAGTGTGAGTATTACAAAATTGAACAGAGTATTGGTAACCGCTTTAAAGAAGAAGATGATATCTGCGCCGTAAGGGGAGAGGTATATCTGCTCAAGAGTACCCCTCTGGGATTCGGAGAGAACTACACTCCCGGTTCCCTGAAGTGAGAACATCGCGCTCATCCATAGAACGTACCCGATAACCATGGAATCCAGTGAAGATTGATTGATGCCAGCACCGGCGATGGATTTCGCACCCCAGAACATGCCGAGAAAAATGATGTACATTACCACGACCATGGCCCCGGTATTGAACAGGTATCTTTTCAGTTCCCATCCCAGCATCCTTACTTCCACGATGAATACGTTCAGAATGCTCATATCACTCCGGTTCATCTTTAATCACATTCAGGAAAATATCCTCCAGATCGCTTTCAACAGTACTGAAATCGGTTATTTCCAAATTGGCTGATCTCAATATCTCCAGAAGATCGTATATCAGCATCGCGTTTTTCAGCAATATTATCAATCTGCAGCTGTTATCGGTGTTTTCTACGGTAAGTTCGCCAAGCTCTTCAATCCTTCTGATGCTGTCCTGGTCAGGGTTAGTCGCAATATCAAGATTGAAGACTTTTATTGAGAATTTCATTTTCAGGCTCTGAAGAGTCTCATGGGACAGGATTCTACCCTCTTTGATAATAAGAACCCTGTCACAGACGGATTCAATGAAATCCATGTCGTGAGATGTTACAAGAATGGATTTCCCGGACTTCTGTACCACTTCCTTGAGCCAGTTTCTCATTACCCTTGAAATCTCAACATCCAGTCCAAGTGTGGGCTCGTCCAGAAGAAGTATGTCAGGGTCATGTATAAAAGCACAGGCAAGGGCAACCTTCTGCTTCATCCCCTTAGAGAACTCGCGGATTTCCTTTTTTCTTACATCTGCAAGTTCCAGCTCATGAAGAAGGGTATTCATGCGTTCCTTTATGTACGAATGCGATAAGCCTCTGAGGCCGGCAAAATACTTCAGGTTTTCTTCGGGGGAGAGGTGCCAGTAAATATTCCTTGCACCTTCAAGAACAGCCCCTGTGTTTCTGAGGATCTTCAGATGATCTTTCTTTACATCCATGCCTGATACATGAATATCTCCGCTGTCAAAGAGTATTAAACCGAGAATTGACTTGAGTGTAGTGGTTTTGCCTGACCCGTTAGGTCCGAGTATTCCAAGGATTTCACCTTTGTATGCGTTGAAAGATATACCATCCACTGCGACAATATCTTTATATGATTTTATAAGATTGCTGACTGATATGATCGAATTATTCATGGATGAAACTCAGGCTCCACCGATTTGCGGAAGGCGAATCGGTGAGAGGATGGGCGGTGTATCATGATCAGGGCAAACGGATATATCAAAACCGAATACACTGCCTTTCTCAGGCTCACTTCTCAGGAACACTCTACCACCGTGCATTTCCACTATCCGTTTTACAATAGAGAGTCCGAGACCGATACCGGGTACTTTCTTTCCAGAAACGTCATTGTCCTTGATGCGAACGAATTCTTTAAACAGTTTCTTCTGATTCTCGTTAGAGATTCCTATTCCATTGTCTTCAACTTCTACACAGATGATACATTCATCCTTAGCAAAGCTGCGAACAATTATTCTGCCCCTGTCAGGAGTGTATTTGATAGCATTGGTAACAAGATTGGCAACAACTTCAGAGAGAAGTCTTTCAACGCCGCCAACGGGTGGCAGATCCTTCTGGAGGTCAGTCGAAAGTTTGTGTTTTTTATCAGCTGCAAGATACAGATTTGATTCAACAACCCGCTTAATAACTTTATTCAGATCAGTTTTCTTCGCATGTTTCCTAACCTGAGATGTGTCTTCAAGCGCAGCGAAAAACTGGAAATCACGAAGGAAGGAATCCGCTTCATCCAGCCTGGAATGCATTCTGCTCATAAGATGTTTTTGCTTTGGAGTGACGGAAGAGCCAAGGAGAGTTTCAAGACTGTGAAGAAGCATTGTCGTTGCTGAAACAGGTGATTTCAAGTCATGAATGGCGATGTGAAGGAATGCCCGTCTGAGTTTGGAGAACTCCCGGAGAGAAGCATTTGTTTTTTTAAGTCTGTCTTCTCTTTCCGTCAGGGCTCTGTAGGTTCTCATCAATTCTGTGCTCAGTTCGCCGATTACCGTTGCTACAATCAGGAAGGCTCCCACTCGGAATAAATCAGCCCATAGAGGGCTTGTGAAGTCGGAGAAGAATCTGAAAGCAAGAACATCTATTCCCAGAATTATCGCTACATATATGGACTTTCGACCCCACCAGAAACTGGCGAAAATAATTGGAACGTATGCGAAATGCGAATACCCGATATTTCGATGAAGTTCCAGATTGAAATAAGCGCTCAAGACTATGAAACCAGATACAAGAGTACCTACAATAACATATCTGTTTCTGGAGCTTGGTATCTTCTCCTGAATCATTCTTGTGCTGGATTTACTGTCAGAATCCTGATTCATACTATTCTTTCCTTGTTCATGATATGCGGGTCAGCGTGCGTAATATATCGCATATACGGGATAATTCCATGAACCACATAAGATGAGAAGATAGTCTTTAAAAAGGGTGAATGTCCAGTCAGAAGATTCTCCAGAGAGTTACGGAATCCTCACCGCATATTACGTTTGATCTGCTTCCGAAACCGGCCAGAAATTCTATGGATTCCCCGGCTTTAGAGACAAGACTTGAATACTGCTTCGGAAAGGCAAGAAGATAGTCAGCATTTTGCTCGATCCAGTACCAGTCCTCAGTATCTTTCCCTGGAAGCCTTTCAGGAGTGACAAGACCGTCCAGATCCAGAATGTGCATATTCGTAATCCATTTAACCGCACCAATATCCGCGGCGGCTACCGTCTCCGCGTCTGTCGCGTTAGCTGCAAGGTAATCAGCTGGATCCACATCAATTGCGCCCACATCACATGAAGCTTCTGCCCGTCGCCCTCCGAAAACCAGTAATCCCGGAAGCATTGAAGCAGCAAGAAGAACAGCGTTCAGTTTTCTTCTACGCA
>DAOWJX010000330.1 GCA_030640155.1 Candidatus Aegiribacteria sp.
GAAGGCGTAAGAAAAAGAAAAGCAGCAGTATCAATATGAAATACAAAACGATAGGCTTAAGTTAGTGCCATTCGTGCCTGTCACTATTTAAATCAGAGAGAATATCTTACCTGGATGCTGCCTGATCACTCCTGCTATCTCCAGCTTCAAAAGTTCTGATTGCAGCAATGGAGATTCAATATCTGTGAGTCTCAGTAATTTGTTGAAATGAAGAGCTTCTTCTGACAGAAGTTCCAGAATCGAGCGAGTTATCTCGCTGTCAAATTTAAGTATCTCTTCTCGTTCACGCACATCCTTTGCTATTCCCAGCGGCTCCAGGACATCCCTTGCGGTTATCACTACTCCCGCTCCATCGCGAAGAAGCATATTCGTGCCCATGGACAAGGCTCTCGTTATTTCACCTGGAACGGCAAACACTTCTCGACCCTGATCGAGAGCAGTATTAACCGTTATCATCGTCCCGCTTTTCCTGCCTGCTTCAACGACAACGACTCCCCTGGCAAATCCGCTTATCAGTCTGTTCCTCTCCGGAAATCTGAATTTTGCGGGTTGAGTGCCCGGAGGATACTCACTTATCAGAACACCGTTCCCGCTGATCTTGTTAGCTAACCTCTCGTGTTCCGGTGGATAGCAGACATCAAGCCCGCTTCCAAGAACAGCCATAGTCCTTCCACCCGCGTCCAGCGCTCCTCTGTGTGCCTCAGCGTCTATGCCACGAGCCAGGCCGCTGACAACCCCCACTCCATTGTATACAAAATCCCGTGCAAGCCTTCTGGCTACTCTTCTTCCATAGGTTGTACACCGCCTGGATCCTATGACAGCCACCGAGGGGATGCTCAGATACTTCTGAAGATCGCCCCTGTAAAACAGTACTACCGGAGGGTCAGGGATGCTCGAAAGTATTGTAGGATATCCTTCTTCACCGAATATCACAGCCTGAATGGACTTCGATCTTGCCAGAGCTGTCATACCGTTCGTTTCTTCTTCATCAGGTCTGCCCGAGGGAATTTCCCTGTCGAGTATCTCAAGAGCTTTATCCGGAACCATCTTCCGAAGAAGCTTTCTCAAATCATCTCTGTGTACTTTGCTCCAGCATGAAAGCAGAATTGCCCGCTTCATTCCTCAGCATCCCTCAACCGTCGAATAGATTCTGATATCCTGATAAGGAATTCTTCCATTCCTCTTCCTGTAACCGCGCTTATGACAAGGGTATTTTCCGGAAGAGTCTCAAGCATACTCACAACCTCATCATCAGTAATCAGATCCGCTTTTGACAGTACAACAATCTCATCAAGTTCTTCCAGATCAGATTTATAGGCAAGAATTTCATCTTTGACCGTTCTGTACTGTTCTGCGGGAGACAGTTCAAGTCCAGCGCCAACAACATAAATGAGTATCCTGTTTCTCTCCACATGCCGGAGGAACTGAAGCCCAAGCCCCATTCCTTCGCTTGCGCCCTCAATCAGCCCCGGAAGATCGGCAAGAACAAAACTGAATCCCCACTCCATCTTTATCATGCCCAGAGCTGGATGAATTGTCGTGAAGGGATACCCCGCGATCTTCGGCCTTGCGGCGCTTACCGTGGACAGAATTGTGGATTTACCCGCATTGGGAACGCCAACAAGCCCGGCATCGGCGATCAGGCTCAGCTCAAGCCTGATTTTTCTATACTGGCCTGGCTCCCCTTTTGTAGCTTTCCGGGGAGCCTGTACCCTGGAAGTTGCAAACGAAGAATTACCTCTTCCAGGATATCCCCCGAGCGCAACAATCAGTATCTGGCCATTCTCAGTCAGATCGCAAAGCTGCTCTCCTGTTTCCACGTCAAAAACAGCAGTACCGGGAGGAACTTTCAGGAACGTGTCCTTCCCCCTGCGCCCGGTCTTGTTATTCGAACCGCCGGACATGCCCTTCTCAGCCCTGAATATCGCGCCATTCCTGAAATCAACCAGAGTTGTAAGCTTTGGATCAACAATAAGCTGAATACTTCCACCCGCACCGCCGTCACCACCGTTGGGGCCGCCTCTGGGCACATACGCTTCCCTGCGAAAGGAAACAATACCGTCCCCTCCCTTACCTCCATATACCTCAACAGTAACAAGATCAATAAATCGTGTACGCAAAGAGAGTTCCTTTCGTCAATAATTTATTCTGCAGAGAGTAAACCCACCGACTTCAGTAATATTCTCGAGTTTATCAGAGAAGAGAAAACTCACACTGTTCTCCAGATCACCAGGCATCGGATCTGATGTCTGGAAGTAAACGTAATCAATATCCATCAGGTCAAGCAGTTCCATTTCCTCCTCTATGGAATCAGCCAGGAATAATCTCCGACCGAGAGGGTGATTTTCAATAACTATTACATCGTGATCCGAGAAATATCGTTCCCGTTTCCACATTGATAGAAGCCGGGTACCTTCCGGCAGATTACTGTTACACCATTCCTGAAGAGGTTTGACCGCAACGGTATCAGGTGACCTGAAATCGAGTGAAGTAGACATTCCTGGGAAAGCATACAGGTATTTTGCTCTTGGTATTATGGATGCGGAAAGCAACAGAAGCAGTACATATCCATAAAATGTAATACGTGGCGAATTCAGTTCTTTTGTCCACTTCGCGCCTGTTGCAGCTAATACAGGTAACAACAGAAAAGCATATTTAGCGCCCCACCTGACAGGATTAAGCACGATAACGGCAATTAGAGCATAGAGCAACACTGCAGCAAGAGGAACAGCTGCGAGGGATAGTTTTCTTCTCATTCCCAGAGAAGCAATACCGAACAGGAATAGTAATGAAGGCAGCCCCCATGATCTGAAAAGCCCGGAAATATTCGTTAATAAATCTTCTGGATCTGTATTTACCAGAAGATCGGTCGGAACTGCATTTGCTTCAGCAAGCCTGGATATTGCTGGTACTTCGGGAAGAACATAAGCAGCATCAGGAGGCAATAGTGAAATTGTAGTGGGATAGAAAGGAGTTCCAGTATGAATCATTGTGTTCACAGCGAATATCGCAGGCAGTGCAAGCAAAATAAGAAATCCCGATAGAATATTCCGTAAGCCTCTGTATTTCGGAATC
>DAOWJX010000217.1 GCA_030640155.1 Candidatus Aegiribacteria sp.
GGACCTGAAATACGGACCTGATATGTATACATATATACTGTTAACTACTCTTATTATGGGATGATACAATCATTGTGATTATTTTGCTCAAACGAAATATCATCAATCCCGTATGAGTGAACTCCTAAATATTGTCGTCTTATTCAATATCTGCACATACATCTTACCATATTTCACATCATCTGTATATCGTACCCCACATGTATTTCTGACTGGTCATAACCTATGACGTTAATTTAGTTTTTAATTATTATTAAACTGTCTTCAGAAGATCGTGGGATAGCATCTGGGATATCGCACACGTCTATACCTGCACGTTTCCAGGCTGGGTATTATCGCTACCTCCGATGGCGAGTTACCATCTATGCCACCGTCCTGCAAGTGAAATGTTTTCAGACATATTTCATCCAGGTATTATTTTTGTCGCATTATTTTCTGAATCCGGATTTTACCCCTCTCCCCCGCTGAATGGAAAAGAAGGGTAAAAAGTGAAAAGTGAAAAATCCGGTAATTGAATCAGCAAATGAAAAAAGGGGAAAAGAAAACGAATTATGAAATATTACGATATTAAAGGAGAGTGATATTTCGGAAAACTGATGTTTCAAAAATAACTGAAATGGAACGCAGAATGTGAAAAAGAATAGAATAGTTGAAAAGTCCGAGAAAACATGAAATAGCGGATTTCATTATTGAACTTGACCGGAAGGCAATTCTGAGGAATCTTATGTACTGAGATTGAAGAATGTACTACCGAAAGGGAATTTATGATTTGTCTTATGGTTTTTCTTGTATCTTTGTCTACACCGGCTCCTTTGCTGGACGCAAATGACAACATATCAAGAGGTGCTACTGCTATGTACACCATATCCCTTGATGAGGGATATGAATACTGGATCCTTCTTGACTTTGACGAGACCGCGGGGATGGATCTTGATATCATTGTGGCTTCCGATGAGATGGACTACAACAGTTTCATCCAGATGCCGTATTTCGAGGATTATATGTACTCAAGGGATTTCTCTCTTGTTGAAGGTGCCTCGGAAGGTGTGGAGGATTTAATTCTAACAGCACCGTATACCGGAACAGCCTACATCATTGTTCATGACATCGGTGAGACCGGCGGGGATTACCATCTCAGGGTATTCTGACAGCACACCGGACTTCACGGTTCTTTCTCTTAACAGGCGGGTCAGTGAATTTCTGACTACTGCTTTCCCCGGCCCTGTCTGGGTTCGGGGAGAACTTACCAGAACACCAAAAATAAACCAGCGAGGTCATACTTACTTCCAGCTCGTAGAACCCTCCCCTGATGGCATGAGCCAACCCCTTGCGGTCATTGACTGCGTTCTCTTTGCCGGGAATAGAGCAGGAGTTGTCCGCGAATTCGCCAGAGAAGGCAGTGTTTTTGAGCTCCGGGAGGGAATGAAACTGAGGGTGAAAGGAAAAGTATCTCTCTGGGAAGCTGGCGGAAAGTACTCGTTCATCATTGAGAGTATAGATCTCGCCTGGACAATGGGAATTCAGGCAGAGCTTCTTCGAAAACTGGTGGATAAACTGACGCCCGAAGGAGTTCTTGCTGCTAACGGTGAGCTCATAATGCCGGCAGCTCCCCTGAGGGTGGGATTGATCACGGCAGAAGAATCAGCTGCCAGTCATGATTTCCTGCACGGGCTGAGTACCAGTTCCTTTCCCTTCAAAGTGTATGCAGCCTGGGCTGTCATGCAGGGAATGGATACTGCAAATAGCGTAATAAGAGCGTTTAACGCACTTCTATCAATACCTGACATCGATGTTGTGGTTCTTACGAGGGGCGGCGGATCAGCCACTGATCTGGCCTGGTTCAACGATGAACATATCGCCCGAACGATCTCACAGGTTCCGTGGCCTGTCATCTCGGGAATCGGTCACGAAACCGATACCACTCTTCCGGATTTCGCAGCGTTTGCAAGAGCTAAAACACCTACTCATGCAGCGGATATACTCGTAAACCGGGTAGCTGATTTCCTGAGAGATATTGAATCGCTTGCGGTCTTGCTGCACAGATCCGCTTCCAGAGGAGTTGCATCAGCCCGCGTCATGCTTGCGGGCAGCGCAGGTATCCTCGCGAGGAGTGCAGGCATGATATTAAAAACTCACCTTCATGAACTGCAAGCAATTGAGAACTGGCTACTGAAACATGTTCAGAATAACCTCTCTTCTGCGTCAGGAAGGCTGAACAGGTCCGGATTGTCCCTTGAAAAGGCAATTATCGCGGGATTGTCAGATCGGAGAGAAAGAGAACTCCATTCCCTGTCAGAACGACTGATCCTATCTATTTCCAGCAAACTGAATACCTGCTCCATGCAGCTGGACAGTCTTGATGCCGTAATAACCGGGAATAATCCGGAAAGACTGTACAAAAGGGGATGGAGTACTGTAAGAGATAAAGATGGAACGCTGATCAAAACCGTTAAAAACGTTAAAATACATGACGAGATTGAGATATCATTCAGGGACGGATCCATCAGTGCCGAGGCAAGGAGGATCACCCCGGGAAGGGTTGATAATGACTGAGAAAAACACAAATGATGAAACATCGTACGAGGATTATCTTGAGGAACTAACAAACCTGGTGGATGAAATAGGAAGGGATGACTGCCCCGTAGACCAACTCGAGATCAAAGTTCGCAGAGCCGCAGATCTTATTCGAAACCTCAGGGGAAGACTTGCCTCCACGGAAACTACTGTGCAGGAGGTTCTAAAGGAGCTGGAAAATGACAGAAAGGTTGATCAGGAATAATCCAGTCTCTTCTCAATGATTTTGATAACTTCTGCCGGATCAGCTCCTTCCGGAGCGTAGAGAACTTCCGATCCGTCCGACAGGGGTGCAAATCTTTCCCGGTTATCTACTCTGAACAGAGCTATTACAGGAACTGAAAGGGCTGATGCCACATGCATCGGACCGTTATCCGCCGAAACGAATACTTTCAGCCCGGCAATTCTGTCAAGCATTTCGATAATCGTCAGTTCCGGCATTACTTCTGCGTTATATTTCCGGCCCAGATATTCAGCAGTATCCTTCTCTTCCCTGCTTCCCCAGTAAAGCTCCAGGTGAATCCTTCCGGATATCATCTCGACAAGCTTCTCCATCAGGTCCTGAGGGTACTTCTTTATCCCGCTTGCGCCGACATGGAGTCCGACAGCTTCTCTTTTTTCAGAGTTCCGGCACATGAGTTGCGGAGGTGACCATGCAGGCCACCTGTCCCAGACGCTTCCAAGGCTGTGCAGAGCACGGCTTTCATGCCATTCAAGATGAGGTACGGGTACAGTATGAGTGTACCACCCATCGTTGTTCTTCCCGGTCGAAGTGCTTATTCGACAGTTTGATCCTGACATCGCTGCGGACACGGCTCCGGACAGGGAAAATGAATGAGGATGAGCAGCGTCAATTGCCACATCGTACGAAGATTTGCGGAGACCTCTTACAAGTTGTACGAATTTCCAGGGATTTCGTATCTGACCCTTCTTGTCCACTCCGATTACACTGTATCCCTGGCTTTCCAATAATTCTGAAAAAACGTCACTTGCAAGGATTTCAAGATCGGCTTCAGGGAATCTTTCCAGTATGCTTCGCAGCAGCGGTTCCAGCAGAACAAGATTTCCCAGTCTGTTGTCAGTTCTGATTACAAGTATTCTTGATGGATCCGAAGGCAGCTGAGTATCCCTGCCCGAAGTGAAAACAGCGCAAAGCAGTCCTGAGAGACTCTTTCTGCCCTGACGCTCAATTTTCTTCAACAGTACCATCAGATATCCTCTACTCCAACTGGTTCACCAAAATGCGTCCATCCGTCAGCCCGTGTAATTCTGACATCAACGAAAGTTCCGGGTTCATAATCCGTTCCCTGAAGTATGACCATTCTGTTCCCGCGGGTCCTGGCTGCCTGCTGATCCGGTTTCTTTGCGCTGCCTGTAACAAGAACGTTGAGAATCCGATTTCTCAGCTCCCCGGACTTCTCGAGTGTTATCCCCCTCTGAAATTCCTGAAGGTAGTTAAGTCTCTCAAGACGAACATGTTCAGGTATGACATCAGCAAGATCATATGCGGATGTGCCTGTCCGTTCGCTGTATTTGAACAGGAAAGCGTTATCATATCTGATTTCATCAAGCAGGGAGACAGTTCTCTGAAAATCATCTAAGGACTCCCCCGGAAAACCTGTAATGATATCGGTTGTCAGTACTATTTCAGGAATCGAGTCTCTGAGCATTCTGATTTTCTCACGATAGTCAGCAATTGTATAACCGCGATTCATCCTTTGCAGAATTCCATCACTTCCTGATTGCACAGGCAGATGAAGATGATTACAGATATTGTCCTTCGAAACCATCACTTCAACTGTCTCTCTGTTGAAATCACGTGGATGGCTGGTCACGAACCGGATCCAGGCGGAACCTGCAGCATCTGACGCCATATCCAGCAGTTCCGGGAATGATGTATCCAGTTCGCGGTATGAATTAACGTTCTGCCCCAGCAGTGTTATCTCCCTGTAACCTTTTTCGGATAGATCTCTTATCTCTTTTATAATCGAATCACCACTTCTGCTTCGCTCCCTCCCTCTGACATAGGGAACGATGCAGTATGAACAGAAATTGTTGCATCCACGCATTATCGTTACAAATGCTCCTGGAAATCTCTTTCTGAGCGGATCAATGCCGGTATAATCTCCCTTTCTGAATTCCACAAGAGCCTGTCTCGTGGAATTACGAATCAATAAGGGTAGATCTCTATAGCAGTCCGGTCCTACAACAAGATCGAGGTTCTGGAATCTGTCCAGAAGATCCTGGCCATGTTCCTGTGCCACGCAGCCACACAGCACGATAAGCGGTTCTCCCTGCTTCCTGTTCTGCCATAGTCCGCCAAGCTGAGAGGCTCTTCCGAGTACTCTGGTTTCAGCGTGTTCTCTTACCGCACATGACACAAGAAGAATGACATCGGCCGATCCGGGATTGTCAACGTTTGTAAATCCGTCTGCTTCCAGTATTCCGGCAATGATCTCCGAATCGTGCACGTTCATCTGGCATCCGTAGACATCCATGTAGTAAGTCATGATTATCAACCCGGCAGTATCAGTTCCATTGCCAGAGCGGAGAATATCGGTATCCGCAAATTGTCATCAAGGGGAAGATCGAAAAGTTCCGAAAGAGTAGCAACTACCGAACCGACGAGCAGTGTCATGGGAGTGAGTTTCCAGCCGAACTGCGGTGAGAGCCATAGAATCGCAAGACTTGCAAGAAGACAGGTATTCAAGGCGGCAAGGCTGCCTGCAAGGGTCCTGTTGCCGACAAGTTTAATCCTGCCGAAGTGCTTACCTACAAGCGCTGCGGCGCTGTCACCAAGGCTGAGAAATACTAGAGCGGCAACCGCAATTTCCTGGCGAAAGATGAGAACGGTAAAAGAGGCTGAAGCAAAAACAATTGTAGCAGCAGTCATCCCGCCGCTAAGTTCGCTCTCCCTCAGTACTTTCCCGAAAACACCGAGTATGAAGCTCTTAAAGGGTCTGTACCTTGCCTTGAGAATGTCAAAAAGAATAAAAAAGACAGAAATAACAGCAAGTGCGCTTGCAAGATATATCCTTCCGTTCACTGGATACATCCTGTAAACAAGTACCACCGAAACAGGGATAATAATTGATCCGGTATGAATGGTTTTTCTGATCAGTTCCTCAAAATATGGCATGAGGAAACTACCGGTTCCTCAGAAGCCGACTCCCAGTGACATTCTATGCGTGGCATCAAGTTCCTGATGGCTCAGATATGCGTAATCGAGACTCACTGGATGATTAAGAAGGCTGAACTTCAAACCTAACCCTGCTGTCATTGATCCTTCAGAAGAACCAATTCTGAGGGCCACCAGATCCTTAATCAGGAATTCCGCCCCGATATGAGTGTCAAGGCTGATTCCGGAAAAATGATACTGTGCTGAATACTCCCGACCTTCGAATCTGAAATCTCCATCAGCCGCTATGGTCGCTACCGTAGCAAACTTGGATATAGGCCATCTTACGGCCATACCAAGTTTCACAGTTGGGAGAATGCTTTCAGTGCTTCCTGTATTCCAGAACATTTGCGTTACGGTTATATCCTGAAGATTCAGACCAAACGTAAAAGCTTCCGAGGGGTGCCATTTCGCTCCAAGATCCAGTCCGAGACCGTAAGCACTGTAACCCATCAGGCTCCTCTGTATTATTTTGGCAGAGGCACCAACAGAGAAATCAGATGAAATACTGCGGGACCATGTGAGATACAGAGCCCAGTCGACTCCACTTTCGTATGTAATTAAGCTCTCATCGTAGATGAGTTCCTCACCTGCGTCCCAGACCCCATTGCCCTCGGTACCATCGGGATTTGTATCCGGATCGTAATCATCGTCTCCAGCGTCTCCCGGTTCACCGGAACCATCTACACCAAACACTCCGTCAGAACCGGTATCATGATATGGAAGGTTGAGTGTATTGGCGATATCCCCCACATCGGTCCTGAATAAACTTGCACCAAGGCCTGTAATACCGTTTGACCTTCCGTAACCCAGATAGTCATACTTTACGATTCCACCGAATCTCTCGGAGTGCATGAACTGGGCTTCCTGTCCGTTTATTCGAAACAGTCCAGCAGGATTCCAGTATCCCGCGGTAGCATCATCAGCTACAGCGCAGAAAGCACCTCCCATTGCAAGGCTCCGCGCGCCTGCACCAATGTAAAGAAATTCGCCGGCATATTTCGCTGCCTGCAAACCGGAAAATCCAAGAAGAAGGACTGGTATCAGTGTTTTGTACATGCTAACTCAGCCTACTGTCTCTAGGTCAGATGTGTATTCAATGATAGTGTTTCTCCCATCTTCTGAGATCTTCGTGAAAAACAGACCCAGGCCGTATGACCCGTCCGAAAGCTGTTCTTCTCTGATAACAACCGCTCGGGCAGGAATCTCATCACCATCATATACTCGCAATAACAGCTCAACTCTTGTCAACTCACCAATACTTCTGGAACTTACACAGTAAATCCCCGAGGCACTGACATTCAAAGCGGTTACAGGTAGTACGGGCATATCCTCGGAACTGACAGAAAGCTGGCACCCTATACTTGTTCTGAGGTAATCTCTCTTTTCAGCATCTGTTTTCTTATGCAAATCAAATCTCCTGGATAATAGTGGAAAGTCTGTATTTGCTAATTAAACCCAATGCTACCCCTGAAGTTCCAGCGTGTCAATATTACTGCTTCATTTCCGATCTGAAAACATCCTGATTGTCTCAATTAGTACTCTCTGGATTCTTAATGACTTTCAATATATATTGCAGCTTGACCAAGCGACTATTATTCTGATTTAGTTAAATATTCTTCAGAAACTTTCATTTCCAAACAAGGAGGGAACTATGAACTATCTTGATGGTATCTGGCTTGCAGTACTTGGCATATTGGCTGCGCCAAATCTTATCATTGCGAAAAAACCTGAAGCCAAGGAAATCATCGGAAAAATGGCACCTTATCAGGGCTGGATTGGTGCTGTATCGGTTGTTTATGGAGTAATAGTTATCATACGATTCCTCAGCAATATGAGATTCTTCAGCGCTGCTCCAATAGGCTTCTTATCCTGGCTTGCTTCGGGTCTACTGCTTCTCGCTCTTGGTCTTCTTCTGGGTGTAGGTGTTATCAAAACCTTTGTCAGTGCTCCAGCTGCTGTAGAAAAACTTGACCTGACAATCGCAAAACTTGCCCCCAAGCAGGGAACACTCGGGCTTGCAGGTATCTGTGTCGGAATCTGGATCATCGTTTATCGGATCATTGGAGCCGGCTTCTAGCAGAAACAGGTATTCAGTACTAAATTGAATCTACCGGGATCAGCTATCAGACTGTTCCCGGTAGATTTAACTATCCGGTCATTTACATGTATGAACGCAATATTCAATACAGCAAGCATTTCAGTAAAGAACAGTACAGAAGAAAACGCTGACATTGACAGAACAACCTATTCGATTAGCTTCCACAGGATATACGACAAAGGTTACAGGGAGGTGAAATATGCCGATGACTCAAACGCACAGCGACTATGTGCGTAAACTTATCTCCAGTGGTGCTAAAAACAGAGCGATTCATGTTCTGAAGAAAATGCATCCGGCCGATATCTCGGATCTATTCGGTACTCTGACACCGTCCGAATCTACGGGGCTTGTCGAAATACTCCACTCACAGAAAATGGCCGATAAAGTTCTCCTGGAACTCCCGGAGGGTATTTTACACGATATCCTCGAACGGCTTGATGATCAGATGACTGCGGAGCTGCTTTCAGGACTAGAACCGAATGAAGCACTTGCTTTCCTGGAAGTTATTCCTGAAGAGCGAAGAGATGTGCTCATGAGTATTCTTCCTTCGCTTAAGAGAAATAGAATCGAACAGCTGCTGATCTACCCTGATGATTCCGCCGGGTACTGCATGAGCACAAGCTATATGTCCGTCAAAGCTGATCTTACAGCCACACAGGCGGTTGAGGTAATTCGGGAGCAGAGTGAAGACGTGGATGTCCCGTTCTACGTTTACGTTACTGATGATGATGGAAGATTGTTCGGTGTGGTGCCATTGCGAAGGCTTGTTACCTGTCCTCAGAACACTACGATTCGAAAACTCATGATGGCGGATCCTTTTACGGTGAATGTCAATTCAGATCGAGAGGATGCTGCTTCACTGGCAAGAAAGTACGACATCATGGCCATTCCGGTTGTGGATGACAACCACAGACTTGTTGGTGTTATTCCCGGTGACAGCCTTTTCGATGTGCTTGAGGAAGAAGCCACGGAAGACATGTACAGAATGGCCGGGCTTTCAGAAGACGACAGAATATTCAGCCCTGTATCCACAGCATTCAGGCAGAGATTCCCATGGATATGGGTTAACCTTTTCACAGCATTCATTGCATCTCTTGTCATAAGGGCATTTCATGGAACGATTGAATCAGTTGCAATGCTTGTTGCTTTCATGCCGATAGTCGCAGGGATGAGCGGGAATACGGGAAACCAATCTCTGATAGTCATAACCAGAGGAATCGCTCTTGGAGAAATGGAATTCTCATCCAGCCTTAAAGCCATTTTCAAGGAAGCGAGAGTGGGTCTGCTTATGGGTCTGGTTGCCGGCTCTGTGGCTTCCCTTGTTGCTATACTCTTTCCCGGCAACACTGATCCACTGCTTCTCGGGCTTGTTATCTTCCTTGCATTGGTGGGAAATATGGGTCTGGCCGGTCTCCTGGGGGCTGCAATTCCGCTTGTTTTACGCGCTGTGGGGCGGGATCCGGCCCTTGGCAGTAATATCCTCCTTACAGCGTTTACTGATTCGCTGGGTTACCTGCTTCTGCTTGGCCTTGGCATGATAATAATCCTATAGTGAAACCCGGAAGAACATACCTTTCGGAGAATGAAATAAGCCTTATTTCAGACGCAGGCCTCGCTGATCCATTCAGCCTTCTCGGAATGCACCCTCTTGGTGAGGAACATGATAACAGAATTGAAGTAAGAACATTCTGTCCTTCTGCAAAAGATGTTCAAATAAGGGTGGAGAATCAGAAGCCCGTTCCTATGGTCAAAGTACACAATGACGGCCTTTTCGTCTGGAGATCCGAACCGGATACCGAACCTTTTTCATACATATTGATCATTGAGAACGAGGACGGTACAGTCTGGGAGACCAGAGACCCCTACAGCTTCCTTCCTCAGCTTGGAGAGCTTGATCTCCATCTGCTGGCCGAGGGGAATCACTATGAGCTCTACAACAGGCTTGGAGCACGACTCTGGACAGCAGGAGATATAAAGGGTGTACTCTTCTCCGTATGGGCTCCCAGTGCCAGTTCTGCCAGTGTTATCGGCAGTTTCAACAACTGGGACAGAAGACGCCATCCCATGCGTTCCAGAGGATTGTCAGGCGTGTGGGAACTCTTCATACCCGGCATTATGCAGGGAGATATGTATAAATACTCTCTCAGAACAAAATCGAACGATATCATCGAAAAATCCGACCCTCTTGCTCTGGCATCGGAGTACAGACCAAGAACAGCTTCTGTAGTAGCGGATATTTCATCATTCAGCTGGTCAGATGACGCCTGGATGGAAATTCGAAAAACATCCGATCCTCTCTCCTCCCCTATTTCAATTTACGAACTGCATGCGCCTTCATGGAAAAAACCTCATGACTGGAGAGACTTCACTTCCTGGGATGATCTTGCGGAAAGCCTGATCCCATGGGTTAAGGAACTCGGTTTTACGCATATTGAACTCCTGCCTGTAATGGAACATCCATTTGACGGGTCCTGGGGATATCAGACCGTTGGATACTTCTCGCCTACCAGCCGACTTGGAAAACCGGAGGACTTCCAGCGTTTCGTCAACAGCTGCCATGCCGCGGATATCGGTGTCATTCTGGACTGGGCTCCCGCCCACTTCCCTTCTGACGCAACCGGTCTTGGATATTTCGATGGGACATGTCTTTACGAACATGAAGACCCAAAAAAAGGTTTTCATCCTGACTGGAATACACTCGTTTTTAATTACGATAGAAAAGAAGTTAAGAATTTCCTCGTAGCAAGCGGTTTGTTCTGGCTGGATAAGTATCACATCGACGGGCTCCGTGTAGATGCTGTGGCATCAATGCTCTACCTTGATTACTCCCGAAAAGAGGGTGAATGGATACCGAACCAGTATGGAGGCAGAGAAAATCTCGGTGCGATTGAATTCATGAAGACACTCAATTCCATCATTCATAGAGATTTCCCCGGAACTATGGTAATCGCGGAGGAAAGCACAGCATGGCCAGGAGTCACAACTCCCGTTGCGGAAGACGGACTCGGATTCACATTCAAATGGAACATGGGCTGGATGCATGACACACTCAGTTTTTTTCAGAAGGAACCTGTTCACAGGAAACACCATATCGAGAATCTTACATTCTCTCTTCTATACGCCTTCAGTGAAAACTACATACTCCCGATATCTCATGATGAAGTTGTCCACGGGAAAGCTTCGCTCTTAAGTAAATGTCCCGGAGACAGGTGGCAGAAATTCGCTAATATGAGGCTTCTTCTCTCCTATCAATGGGCCCATCCGGGAAAACAGCTGCTTTTCATGGGAAGTGAATTCGGCCAGTGGAATGAGTGGAATCACGATACGGAACTTGACTGGAACCTCCTGCAGTTCTCGGAACACACCGGACTGAAAAATCTTGTTAAAGATCTCAACATCATCATTTCAAAGGATTCTGCGTTTTATGAACTGGACTGCAGTAATGAAGGTTTCAGATGGATTGACTTCAATGATGCTGAAAACACCGTCATATCCTTTCTGAGAAGATCCATTAACGGCAGAGAAGTTATCTGTGTTTTCAATATGACACCGGTTATCAGAGATGATTACTGGATGGGAGTACCCTCGGAGGGTATATATACCGAAATCCTTAATACAGATGCAGTTATCTATGGTGGCTCAGGAAATGGCAATCTGGGAAGTGTTGAATCAAGACCGTATGAAAGACATGGTTTTCAGCACTCAATCAAAATCACCCTCCCCCCTCTTGCAGCCCTGTTTTTAACAAAGGAACCCTAACACTCTTCTTCAACTTGTGACTGAACGGATGAACCACAACATTGTCCTTACTCTTACATGTCAGTACTAGCTATCAAGCAGATCAAGTGGACTTTCAACACCGCTCTTCAAACCTTTCATAACGTGAAGATAAATCCTCGTTGTCTCAAGCCTCTTATGCCCTAGAAGTTCTTGAATCTCACATAGATCGACCCCTGACATCAGTAAATGAGTGGCGAAACAATGACGCAGAGTATGAACGCCGGCATGCCTGGTTATCCCTGATTCCTTCACAGCTTTTCTCATTGCTCTCTGAATTCCGGTCCGGTGTATATGATGTCTTCGGATTTCACCTGTTGCGGTATCAACTGAAGCTTTTATTGCAGGGAATAAGTATTGCCATTTCCATTCATAACCTGCCCTCGGATATTTCCTCTCAAGGGCATTTGGAAGAGATACGGGAATATCGGAATCTTCAAATAATCTAAGTGATTTTTCAAGATGTTTCTGTAGATCAGATATAATGGTCGAGCTTAAAATGGTAATTCTATCTTTGTTACCTTTACCACCTCTGACTGTTATTGATTTGTTTTCTATGTTGAGATCTTGTACACGCAGGCGTAAAGCTTCCGATAATCTTAAGCCATTTGAATAGATCAATCGAATTATCAGACTGGCTAATCCTTTTGTTTTCTCAAGGACCTGTCTGACTTCTTCCATTGTCAGAACAACTGGAAGTCTTAATGGCTTCCTGGCTCTCACAGCATCGATATTATCAGGTTCCCTGGACCAGACGTTACGGAATAAAAACAGTATGGCGTTAAAAGCTTAATTCTGGGTTGATGCTGATACTCTCCTCTTCAAAGCAAGATGACTTAGAAATACCTTAAAAGCAGAATCGGAATTA
>DAOWJX010000357.1 GCA_030640155.1 Candidatus Aegiribacteria sp.
AGCCATCATTGCACCGGTATTGCCAGCACTGACCATTGCCTGCACAAGCCCCTTCTTCTGGAGCCCGGCCATTACAAGCATCGAGCTGTCCGGCTTATTTTTCAGGGATTCAGCCGGATGATCATCCATTGTAATGACCTGAGAGGCATGCTGAATTGATATTGGAAGCCGGGCACCTCCCCTGCGGGAAAGCAGCCTTGCAAGCAAGTCTCTGTCTCCTACGAGAATCAGATATACTTTCTCAGTGACCAACCGGTGGCATTCCCTGTAAAACAGTATAGCTCCGTCAACTACTACAGAAGGTCCGTTGTCTCCCCCCATAGCATCAATCGCGATGGTGAGTGAATCAGGCAAGGACAAATCCTTTAGTTCCGGATAAGATACTGAGGATGATTACTTCTCCTCCGGTTCTATAACCTGTCTGCCATCATAGAATCCACAATGTTTGCATACTCTGTGCGGAAGTCTTGGTTCACCGCACTGAGGACAATTGCTTGTTGATTTAGCTTTTAGAGCGTCGTTAGCTCTGCGTTTATCTCGCCTGGTTGATGAATGTCTTCTTTTAGGTACTGGCATTGTTCCTTCTCTTTCCCTGCATTAACAGGATGTAACTGTCTTCATGTTAAAAAAAAGTTGACTTTTCAAAGTATACTCAAATATAACTAATTCCCCGGCAGTCCGGGGTACAGAGCGCCTTCCCTGGTATAGACAGGATTATGGCTTCTCTGACAGCATTCAGAATGCTGAATCCTCCCCCCAGAATAACGGGTTCTGAGTCTAAATCATCAGAGATATTTCCTTCCCATGAATAGACTCTGTAGATTTCCTCGGTAATCGGAAAATTCACTTTTTCAAGGCATCTGGCACAGGGTGTGGCAAATACGGCATCCAGAATACCTCGACAAATAATACCCCTGTCCTCCAGATCAACTTCCAGATCAATGAAAGCCTGACCGTCCCCGGGCTCTATATTATCCAGGTTCCAGTCGATCTCCCTGAGCGAAAGCTCGAATCTATCCTTATTGATCCCGTGAGACAGACTTCTCATATTGATGGTCAGTGAGACAGGATCCATCTTCATTGAGCGTCTCCCTGTATATCTTCGTCCTCAATCACTGTATTCAGTATTCTGTCTCTCTCGATCGGTGTATTGGCCTGAGCATATATTCTTGCAAGCGGCTCAGTTCCGCTTAGTCTTATAAGAATCCAGCTGTCATTCTCAAGGAGAAACCTGACACCATCGGTATAGTCAACTGATCTGACGAAACTGCCCGCTATTTTTGAAGGAATCGATTCGAAGAAATGCTCAATCAGGAATTCTCTCAGATTGTCATTAAGTTGCAGATCAATTCTTGAAACATGTACTCTGCCGTACCTGAGCCAGAGTTCCTCAAGCTGTGCGGCAAGCCCCTTGCCTTTTGCGCATACCATTTCAGCTGCCAGAAGGCAGGCCAGAACACCATCCTTCTCAGGAATATGACCCTTTATTGAAAGCCCACCGCTTTCTTCTCCTGCCAGAATAACATCAGTTTCAAGCATTCTGCCACCAAGATACTTGAATCCAACAGGAGTAACCTCAATATCCAGATTGTGAGCATGAGCAACTCTGTCAATAAGACTTCCAGTTGTGACTGATCTGAGTACAAGACCCTTCATTCCCTTCTTCTCAATCAGGTATTCCAGAAGTAACGGTAAATAATCATGAGGGGAAACGAAGCATCCATTTTCATCGATAAGTCCGAAACGATCAGCATCGCCATCCGTTGCAACTCCCAGAGAGGCACCACTCTTAATAACCTGTGAAGCAAGATCGACTGTTCCTGCAATTCCCGGTTCAGGGTGCTGCCGTCCGGCAAACAGCGGATCACGCTTCCCGTTGATGACTCTTACTGCTGCGCCAAGATCAACAAGTATTCTATCTAGAAGTCCGGAGCCGGCTCCGGAAAAAGCATCGTAAACAACCCTCAAACCGCCCTGCCGAAAAACATCTTCATCAAGATACTCCAGTATCGTTCCCGTATAGGCTCGAAATAAGTCATCAGTCGATACCGATCCTGTTGCGCAGGAGGGTCGGACTTCTGTCTCAATCAGCTCCTCTATCACACTGGTGGTCTCATCTCCGGCAGGTCCACCATGTGAGGGAGAAAATTTGATACCATTGTACAATGGCGGATTGTGGCTTGCGGTAAAGTTGATTACCCCGCCATGTCCGCCAAGTCTGCATGCGTGAGAGAGAACTGGAGTGGGTGCGGGACGATCGGCGAGTACAACATGAAACCCGTAATCTGACATTCGTGAGGCTGTGGATTCTGCTAGTTCAGGCGAGAGAAATCGGCAATCTCCGCCTACAACAATACTTTTGTGCCCCTCCCTTTGCAGAAGGACCGCAATTGCGTCAACGACACGGTTCACTTTTTCCCATGTGAACTCCTGCGCAATGACTCCCCGCCACCCGGAAGTGCCGAATTTTATCTTCACTACTCACCTTCCCGAAAAAACACCAGTGCTCTCTGAACCGTTTCATCGTGAGGTGTCATAGCTTCGTAGAAAGTCTCCCTGTCATAGATTCGAACAGCAATCTCCGCGAATAGCGCTCTCTCGATATAAAATAGATTTTCTTCAAATTCTCCTGAGTCCCATTCGAAATCTTCTTCCTCCAGGAATTGCATGAACTCCGCTATACATGTGCTATCAGGCCAGAATTCTTCTGCAATGTCATGGTAAAGAACGTAATCTGTCGCAAATTTAAAGAACATTGATCTGACGATCAGTTCTGCCGGCAGAGATCCGATGATTTCAGGAGATTCGA
>DAOWJX010000346.1 GCA_030640155.1 Candidatus Aegiribacteria sp.
ATTCCTGATTCGACTGGAGAAACAGTTATATCAGGGATTGGAGTTGATCTGGATTTAAGTCTTGGTGCTGCAGAAGGGGTTGATATTGAAGAAAGTTTCACTGCGGTCTATTCCGGCGAGATTGATCTTGAATAGTCTTATATTGCTATTATCCGCAACTGCCGTGGGCGCGGGAGTATTCACTGCAACCGCTGACAGGGCAGTTGCAAGGGAACTTGATTCCGGTGAGGTAGTCCTTGATCTGGCGCAGAATGTAGTTGTCACTGACGGAGAAGTAACAGTCAATTCCGACAGTGCCACTATCTGGCAGGATTCCGGAAACGCTCTGTTTCTCGGCAATGTAATCGTATTAATGGATACCCTTACCGGGACTTGCGAATATCTGGAATATCTTAAAGACGCAGGCATGGTAACCATGACCGGGGATGTCGTTCTTACTGACGGAGAGACAGTTATTGAAGCTGAAGAAGTAGTGTATTTCCGAGGCTCAGCCAAGGCAACTGCAAGGGAGAATGTGATAATGACCGGTCCATGGTTTGGACGGGTAGAGGGACAGTACGCACTGTATGACAGAGAAAGAGGCAGCCTATTTGTAACTGTCGATCCTGTTCTAAGAAGGGCGGAAAATGGTGACAGTCTTACAGTTACTGCTGATCGACTCGAATTCTTCCCAGATGAGAACAGCGCTGAAGCTCAGGGAAATGTTTTTGTTTCCATGCCTGAAATGAATTTCACTTCTTCGTCTGAATACCTCAGGTATTTTGGTGATGAAGATCGCTTTGAACTGTTCGGTTCTCCTGTTCTTCTCTTTGAGGAGGGAGATATGTCAGGAGACTGGATGGAAATCCTACTGGAATCCTCCGGAGATCCGGAATCAGTTAGGATTGAAGGAGATGCTTCGGGGTATTTCCGAGATTCCGGTGTTGATCCTCCAGGTGAGACCTGGTTTTCCTCAGAGAGAGCGTTTTTTTCTTTTGAGGACAGTGAACCTGACTCAGTGATGCTGACTGGTTTTGCGTCTCTACAAATGAAATCAGGAGGAGAAGCGGCTTCAAGACATGAGATGAATACTGTACGGGGGAATACTTTTATTATCAGATTTGAAGACGGAAACGCAACCGAAGTAATAGTATCCGGTTCAGTAACCGGAACATACAGCTACCGCGGAGGTGATCAGTGACTTCAAGCTGGAAAACGATAAGCGACATAAAGGTCCTGAGAACTGAGAATCTTGTTAAGAAATACAGAAAACGACCGGTTGTGAACGGCGTGTCTCTTACTGTCGAAAGGGGAGAGATAGTAGGCCTTCTTGGCCCGAATGGAGCGGGGAAAACCACCACTTTCAATCAGATTGTCGGTTTCATTCGACCTGACTCCGGCGATGTCTTCATGGATAGAATCATTATCACACATCTGCCGATGTATAAAAGGTGCAGACTTGGAATCGGTTATCTGCCCCAGGAATCCAGTGTATTCAGAAAAATGACTGTTTCGGATAATCTGATGAGTATTCTGGAAACGATGAAACTGGGGAAAAGCGAACGGAAACAAAGACTTTCCATGCTCCTTTCTGATCTGGGTCTGGAAAAGGTCGCGGATCAGAAAGCCTTTACGTTGTCAGGAGGAGAGAGAAGACGTGTTGAGATTGCACGCGCTCTTGTGACAGAACCTGCCTTTCTTCTTCTTGATGAACCTTTTGCCGGGATTGATCCTATAGCTGTTGATGATATTCAGAGCATAGTAAGAAACCTCAGAACAAAAGGTCTTGGTATCCTGATAACGGATCATAATGTAAGAGAAACGCTTGAAATTACTGACAGAGCATACATCATGTACGATGGAAAAATACTTATTTCCGGTTCAGCAGTGGAACTTGCTGAAGATCCCGAAGCAAGGAAAATATACCTTGGTGAAAGGTTCAAGCTCTAATATGCCTGAACTCAAGATGAACCAGAGCCTGAGACTGACTCAAACCCAGAAGCTTGTGCTGACGCAGAAGATAAGACAGGCTCTGGAAATTCTTCAGTTACCCTCAACTGATCTTGAGAACCTCATAAGGAAAGAACTTCAGGAGAATCCACTCCTGGAAAAGGAAGTTAATCAACAGAAGGAACCGGATAGAACGGCTGAAGGCGAATCTCAGAAATCCGAGGCCGATTCATGGGATGAGGAACCATCCAGAAGTGACAGTGTGGAATCCGATCCGCTGGATATTCTCAAGCGCATTGAGGAGCACACAGGCGAGTACACACCTAATTCCAGGCAGCCTGATGATGATTCATGGATACCTGAACCGCCAAGTGAACCTACGCTCTCCGAATATCTGCTTCAACAGGTTTACGAACTCATGCTTCCAGATGATGTTGAAGATGCTGTAATTTACATCGTCTATTCTCTGAACAGGCATGGACTGCTTTTTCTGACTGTACAGGAGCTCGAAGCCGGCTGGGACGGCAAGCCTGAATTACTGACCAGGGCAAT
This sequence comes from Candidatus Aegiribacteria sp., assembly GCA_030640155.1. Classification (GTDB taxonomy): domain Bacteria; phylum Fermentibacterota; class Fermentibacteria; order Fermentibacterales; family JCC-6; genus Aegiribacteria. The sequence continues at coordinate 2,482 of DAOWJX010000346.1, forward strand.
TGAGATCGTCAGATCTCTTGAGCCAACAGGTGTTGGGGCTGGAAGTG
>DAOWJX010000363.1 GCA_030640155.1 Candidatus Aegiribacteria sp.
AGCTGGTTCAACGCATCTCTGTACGGCTACCTTGAATACCATTTCAATTCTCCTGGTGCAAACGATCCTGAAGACTGGGACATAGCAGTAACCACTCCCGCTTACACTGCAGGTAACATCTATCTTCTGGGCAGGCATTACCTCTCCCCTGGTATAACCTGGACGCCTATGCCGCTTCTGAACATCAGCGGTCAGACACTTATCAACCTGACCGACCCATCCGCCTATGTAACCGTGACGTCAGAGTACAATATTACTGAGAACATCACACTGAACGCCGGAATCAGCAGAGGAGCGGGGAAATCCTCCAGCAAAGAATCCGGAGAACTCCACTCTGAGTTCGGCTCCTGGCCAGGCACTTACTTCACCTCAGCAGCATGTTATTTTTAGCATCTTAGCCCGATGCTGATTTGACAAGAACCCTCAATCGAAAGAACTTAGTATTGAAAGACGCTGCCAGGTTCAGGTTTCTTGCCGTTCTTCTACCATTCGGCAGTATTGCAATAGGTATTTACCTGCTTCATTCCGCCTGGTGTGCAATCCTGTTCTATCATTCAGGTATTCTGCTCATTCTACTCATCAACGGACAATGGGATACCTGGCGTAGCGTCTTCTCCGGCTGGAACAGTTATTCAGGTATCGGAATGTCACTTCTTCTTATCGGAAATGGACCCCTTTTCATTCTTCTGTGGCCGTTCATCTCTCTTCAGCCCGATATACTTTCTGAATCTCTTTCAAATCTGGGTCTGTCAGGAATATCATTGTGGATCTTCGCTGCCTGGTACGTTACTGTTCACCCGATTCTGGAGGAAGTTTTCTGGCGAAAATATCTTCTTTCCACAACCAGGCGGCTAACTCTGACTGACTGTGCTTTTGCTGCGTACCACGTACTCGTTCTCCTGCTCTTCCTTCAATTGCACTGGGTGCTTGTCTCTTTCCTGGCTCTAACTCTAACGGCCTGGTTGCTGCGAAAACTTGCTGTGAGGTACCGGGGGCTGGCGATACCTATCGTCTCACACATGGCTGCCGGTCTCAGTACATTCGCCGCTATCTTCTTCCTGATTCATCTGTAATGAGCGGAATCAGGCTTTGGTCGGAATCTGTATTTTGCACGGGTTTATATATTCATGCAGATAAGGATGAGAAGTACTGGATGATAGCCCGGGAGGGTAATTGAAAAATGATCGTCGTTAAAGATCTGTATAAAACCTTCAAGCTTGCAAAGAAACAGAAAAAAGAAAAGGGCAGCTCCTGTGCTGACGGTAAAGTACATGCTGTATCCGGCGTCAGTTTCGAATGCAGACCTGGACGGGTATTCTGTCTCCTCGGTCCCAACGGTGCCGGCAAGACCACAATTCTGCGCATGATAGCAACACTTATGAAACCTGACTCAGGAAGCATTGAAGTAGCAGGATATGATACTGTAGAATCAGCTCAGAAGGTTCGTGCTCATCTTGGTTTTCTGACCGGATCTACCAAGCTCTACGATCGTTTGACTACAAAGGAACTGGTCAAATACTATGCCGATCTTCACGGTATGAATAATACTGATTTCAATCGTCGCAAAGAAGAGCTTTTCGATCTACTGGACATGAATGACTTTGCTGACAGGCGTATCGGTAAACTATCATCGGGAATGAAGCAGAAGGTCTCCATCGTACGAACAATTATACATGATCCCGATGTGGTGATCTTCGATGAACCGACAGTTGGCCTGGATGTTATCACTTCCCGGAGCATTATTGATCTTATCCACCGCTGTAAGAGTGAAAACAAAACGGTCATCTTTTCCACGCATATAATGAGTGAAGTCAGTTCTATAAGCGATGATCTTGCCATTCTTCATGAAGGTAAACTCCTGTACAACGATAATTACCAGGCTTTCAAAAACAGGATGCAGACCGGATCACTGGAGGAAGAATTCATTCGCATTCTGCAGGAGGATAAATCATGAAAACGATTATGACGATATTTCGGAAGGAACTGAAGGATTCTCTTCGAGATCGCCGCACCATCATAACCATGATTATTGTGCCATTGCTGATGTTTCCCGTGATGATCGGACTGACATCCAGATTCATCATGTCATACGAGGAAAAGGCTCAGGTCAGAGAGCTCAAAGTTGGCCTGCTTGCAGGAGAGAATGCCGTTGAATTCGTAGAGATGCTGGTTGAGCAGGAAAACATTCTCGTCTTTGAGGATATTCAGCTTGAGGAGGGACAGGAACTCATCACATCAGACAGTCTCGATGCTTTTATCGTATTTCACGAGGAATTCGACAGGCAGATCAGCGAACTCGGTCAGGGTGAGATAGACTTCTATTTGAAGGAAACAGAGGAACGAGAGATTGAAATAAGACGGATCATGGAACTGTTTGGTGAATATGAAAACATGTTGCGCATCGATCGATTTGAAACGCTGAACCTGGATATCACTATTATAGAAACCCTGTCTGTCTCGCAAGTAAATCTGGCAACTCCAAAGGAAAAGCTGGCCGATATGGTTGGCGGTATTCTGCCATACATGTTCATCCTTTTCTGTTTCATGGGCAGCATGTATCCCTCCATCGATCTGGCTGCAGGAGAAAAGGAGCGCGGCACACTTGAAACCCTGCTGACCTCTCCGGTGAACAGGCTTCAGATCCTGATAGGCAAATTTGGAGTTGTAGTTCTTACCGGAATCAGTTCGGCTGCAGTTTCCCTGCTGGGTCTCTATCTTGGAATCAGGTATATCAGTTCGATTCCAGCAGAATTCATTGATATGGTAATGTCTATTCTGGAACCGGGATCCATACTCATTCTCCTGTCACTCCTGCTCCCGCTCTCTGTTTTCTTTGCGGGTCTGCTGCTTTCCATCTCCTTCACCTCGAGAACATATAAGGAAGCTCAGAGCAAGATCGGGCCTCTTTTCCCGGTCATAATCATTCCTGCATTTATTGGAATGATGCCAGGGATGAATCTGAACGCTTCGACGGCTCTGATCCCTATCCTCAATGTATCTCTGGCAACGAGAACGATCATTGCAGGTCAGGCAGATATCAGTATTATGTTAATTGTCTATCTCTCACTCGTGGTTTATGCGGGTGCTGCTTTATTCCTGTGCAGCAAAACATTCAGCAGAGAAAGCGCTATTCTCCAATGAATTCAATAAATACAGCAGGAAATGATGACTACAGATCGAGCGCTGAGTTCTACGATTATATCCCGGTCTATGAAGGCAGGGACGATATCGATTACTATGTTGATCTGGCTGATAGGATCGGTGGTCCCGTTCTGGAACTCGGCTGCGGAACAGGAAGAGTACTCGTGCCGGTTGCTCAAACCGGATGCGAGATAACGGGGCTGGATCCGTCACCAGCAATGCTCGATATCTGCAGAAACAGGCTGAAAGAAGAAGATACAGATCTGAGAAAACGGGTAATTCTCATTGAAGGGGATATGCGAAACTTCAATCTCGGAAAAAAATTCAGTCTGATAACGACTCCTTTCAGATCATTTCAGCACCTGGAAACTGTCGAGGACCAACTGAAAACTCTTGAGAATATTCATCATCATCTGAAGGATAACGGCGTTTTCGTGCTTGACCTTTTCAATCCCTCAATGAAATACATTCTTGATGAGTCTCGAAGAGAGGAATTCGGTGATGAGTTGCCATTCGAACTGCCGGATGGTCGGAAAGTCACCAGGAAATTCAGGAATCCATCCGTCGATCTCGCCAGGCAGCTGATCAGCTGTGAAATGATCTATCTTGCAGAGTATCCTGATGGGAGAACGGAAAGGATAGTGCATTCCTTCAAGATGAGATATCTTTTCAGATATGAGGCTGAACACCTTCTGGAGATGAGTGGTTTCAGGATTATGGAAGTTCTGGGTGCTTTTGACGGTTCCCCCTTTGGCGCATCCTGGCCCGGGGAGCTGATAATTACAGCTGCCCTGGCCTAATGCCGCCCATTGCACAATAAATCATAGATTCATATCTTAATACGATGTTAGGAGGGCTTGAATGAAATTTGCATTAATCCTCTTTTTTATTGCAGGTATTACGGTATCCGTCAGTAACGCCGGTTCTCTTCCATTTTCCCGTTCAGGTCTTATTGACACACCAACCGCAACCGTGCTTCAGCATACACAGATAACAATTGGTGGTTCAATCACCGCCTTCAGTTATGAACTTGCTGACAGTACATCGGAAAGTGATTTTGCGATTGGCGGACACCTTGAAATAGGGCTTTTCAACAGGGCGCAAATAGGTGCAACCTGGCTCGGTGACGCAGGAATCTCGGGGAATGTCCGCGTGCTTGTCTTTAGAGAACGGATCAATACTCCAGCGCTGGCTGTAGGCTGCCAGAACATTATTGGAGAGAAGAACTACGAGTTCTTCAAGGATTCCGATGACTCCCTGTACCAATATGATGAGGATCAGAATTTCGCTGCCTATATCGTTATGACAAAAAATCTTGATTACATATTCGGAGTACCTGTTGAAGTGAACCTGGGTTACGGTATAGGAAGGTTCAAACAGGGAGAAAACGCTGATGAAGATGGAATCAGCAATCCGGTCCGGGGGCTTTTCGGAGCCCTGAGTATTCACCCGGCTCACAATGTTTCAATAATTATTGAGTGGGATGGAAGAGACGCCAATCTCGGTGCCTCCTACACCATGAACAGAAATGTCCGCTTCATGGCTGCTGTTGCAGAGTTGGAACAGCTGTCCAGAGGCAGTGATAGAAACCGTATGGATGTGATGCAGAACGTTAAATTCAGCATTGGGTTTGAATTCACTATAGGGCCTTTCCTGAACCGCACCACTCTGGAGCCCTTCGAGCAACTGGGACATGATGTCGATTACGAACTCCTGAAACAGCTTGAAGAGATCAGATCTCACGCAAAAGAGGATATTGAAGAATTCGAGGATGATATTCCCTGATCTGATAAATCTGCTATCCGCTTGTCACAATCACAATTGGAGCATCCATGAAAAGGAATTCAATATACATCTATACCGTTCTTAATCTTTTTCTCATCTTGCTGATCCCGTTACTTGTTTCAACGTGCAGTAATTCTTCTCCACTTGAGCCTGAAGGCGGATCAGGTAATGATTCCTTCACTATCGATCATTCCTGCTCCGATCTTCCTAAAATCCCGCTGGAGTGGATTAATTCTGTCCAGTCAGATTCAAAACTCCATTATGCTCACACATCCCATGGAGGTCAGCTCACTGTCGGTCTGGAAAGGATAGAAACAACAGATTCCACATACAGTGTCTCCATAGGTTCCTGCTTCCTCCCGGATGAGGATAATGCCCTGTGCATCTTCGACGGACAGGAAAACGAGACCTATATCACTCCCGATCTTTTCTGGGGATCAGAAGAAGGAATGAATCTCACGAGGGGAGTGCTCGACAATAATACTGATATCAATGTATGCATGTGGTGCTGGTGCTGTCAGATGGATAACTACGGAGAAGTTGAGGTTCAGGCTTATCTCGATTCAATGACTGTTCTTGAATCAGAGTATCCCGATATCAAATTCGTCTATATGACAGGAAACGCTCAAGCGACAGATGCAGAAGGATACAATCGTTACCTCAGAAATCAGCAGGTGCGCCAGTATTGTCAGAACAATAACAAGATCCTTTTTGATTTCGCGGATCTGGACTGCTGGTACAACTCCTCTGGTCAGTGGGAACAACACACTTACAGTTACGGTGGCAGCAATATACCTTCCGAGCACCCGCAATTCTACGGCAACGAGTCCGGTCACACCACATATGAAAGCTGCGAGCGGAAGGGACGAGCCGTCTGGTGGTTACTTGCCCTGATAGAAGGCTGGCCGGGCTAGCCCGGATACTATCCGAAGAGACAGAACCACGCAGCCTGCCTGAACCACAGGACGATATGGGGTCGGGACCGCTTACCTTATGACCGTAACCACGTCAGTGAACCAACTGCTCATGTAAAAAGCCTCACCGGATGGAAGGGCGCAGATACAATCGGGCTGGTGATCACCAGTTGAGAAACACTCGACGACCTGATTGTCAGAGGTCCGAATCACGGAAACGGTACTGCTGTTGCCATGGGTGAGGTACAGGTACTCCGCTGTTGGATGTGCGCAGATATGATTCGGGTCCAGCTCGACGTCTATCTCGGCAACAACCGTGTTGCCGGACGTTTCGATAACGGTGAGAATGTGAGCCATACTGCTGATAACGTACACGTAGTCTCCTGCGGGTGTGGTACACAGATCCACAGGAGCCAAGTATGATATGCCCACAACAGCAGCTATGGAATTATCGGACGTACGGATCACTACCATTGCGTTGATATGATAATCAGCCACATACACGTAATCTCCCGAGGGAGCTGAACAGATGCCCATCGGATACCCGTTTGTGTATATCTTGCCTGCAAGAGTATTATCAGCCGTTCGAATGACTGCCACGTAACCGTCGTATGAATTGGAGACGTAGACGTACTCATCCGAAGGCAGTGCGCATATACCGAACTTCTCCCCGGGCATCGACAATTCTGCAGTGACTGTGTTATCTGATGTACGGATGACCGATACACCTCCTGCATGTGTGACGTAGATGTACTCACCCGAATTGAGACAGCAGACTGCAACCGGTCCGTACTCCAGCTCCACCGTAGCCACTACAGTGTTGTCTGAGGTGCGGATAACGTGAACCTCACCTTCATCGAAACAGCAGACATACACGTAGTTTCCAGACGGAGTACAGCATATTTCAACCGGCCAGCTGCCGACAGCCACCACTGCAGTAACACTGTCCGGCTCACGGTCGGGAATATCAACAGCGATCTCGTTACTCCATGATGTTGATCCCTCGGAGCTTGTTGTGAGCAGGGCATAGTGACTGGTCTCGGCGGGTGTGACCAACGAGTCTATATGTGTACAGAAGTACTTGCTGGTAATGGAGTATATCATCACTGCAGCGCCTGTATCGCTCTGGATCCCGGGGGAATCGGAGCTGTAGAGCCTGTAAGATCCAAACTCTTCCTCCGGCACAGATGTGAAGTTCCATCTGAGCCAGGCATAGCTCCAGGAAGCTATGTCAAGCGACAAAACGGACGGCTCAGGTACCTCGCCGCTGAAGTCAGGCCCGGTATTGTCATCGCACGATAGGCAGATGAAACTTATAAGTAGTAGTGATATGAACATGACAGAGAAACCGGTACTCTTCATGATGACTCCAAACGAAATAATGGTAATATGGGGATTGTTTTTCATTTTAACACTTGTTAACAATATATTAAATAAAATGCTAAATGCAAAATTCGATCCTCAATTCTACGGGAACCGTGAATCCAGTCACAGGCGTGTTAGATGAATCTGAACAGACCGGAGACTTTCTGTCGAACAAGAGGGTAATTACCACGAACATATATTTGTTTCAATGCTCCCGAAACGGAGATTCTTCTCAACTCGATGTTGAGAATCTTCAGAAGAGTAAAACAGCGGGAATCGATCTGAAACTGCCTGTCGAGTCTGGACAGATCAGGTAATGCCAATTTCCCAGGAGTTGAACAAAGAGCCCATTCTGAGAATACTGTCCTGCCCGCTTCGATCTTCAAAGATCTGGTTCTATTTTTCATCAATGGATTCCATTCGATAACAGACCATCCCAGGAGACAGAACCACGCAGCTTGCCTGATATCCCGGGAACCCGTTGAAACGAGCCACTCAAGGTGCTTTTTTACCTTTTCACTGTTGATAACCTCAACTGCTTCGTGCTCATGATCTTCGGGAATATCCTCCTCGTCGTGGCGTCTGAGCCATACCCTCTTTCCGACAGAAAGGAATGCTTCCATCGACATTGATCCATGAGGAAAGTACTCCTCTCTGAAGCATGAGAATCCCTCTTCGAGCGCTCCATCTTCAACAGGAAGGTAATCAAGCCCCAGCGCATCCGGATCCTGGACAGTACGTTCAAACAGGGATATCAGCAGGTCATTCAGCAGCAGCGCGGAGGAATTCTCAGGAACCGGACCAATGCTGAACTCAGGTCCGGGACAGTAAGAACAGGATGAAAGATCAGATGCGAGAAACACAACTTTCCTGCAAGGATTTTTCAGCGCAAGATTGTAAGGCGGATGAAGCTCTCTGATTGTTTCAAATTCAAGTAGCGCTGCTTCAAGAGGGGTTTCACATTGATCAATTGAGACATCATACACCTGTGAAACAAGCTCCAGTGTTTTTCCGTCAGCTTTCCGCTTCGTAAAATAACTGTTTACTCGACTCCTCAGGGAAGAAGCCTTTCCAACATAAAGCACTTCCCCACACTTTGACAGAAAACGGTATACTCCCGGAACATCGGGCAGCGACAGCCTTCTATTTCTCGGCATAGGGTAATTCCACCCGGTATTATGAATCGGGGGGGGCTCCTTCAGAAATTCCATTAATTGCTCAATTGTAGTAATTCCGGAATCATCAAGGTCATCGACCATCTTTTTCCAGATAGCGATGTTAGCTCTGACATGAGCTGCAGCTCTTTTTTCCTCTGGCATTGAATACCCCAGATAACCTGAAACAGCTCGAAGCCCTTTTCTGGGCAGGCCCGGATAAAGCCTTCTTGCTATTTCCCTGGTGCAGAGAATTTGTGGAGCGCTATCGTCAGAAGAATGAAGGGAATAGAGATTGTCAATCCATCTCTGTTCGAACTGAGCGAAGTGAGCTACCGGGATTCCTCCCTCGAAGGCTGAGCGGATAAGCTGCCATGCCTCATAAGGTGGGATTGAGCCCTTAAGCATTTCATCGGTAATACCTGTCATACGGGAAATCCTCGAAGGGATTTTTTCACCTTCAGGCAGTGAAAGGAAAAAGGAGTGAACCTCAGGTTCACTTTTCCGTTGAATTTCATCTGCGGAAACCACTGCCCATGCGATCTCGAGAAGATGACCATTGAAAGGGTTAGCTGCCGTAGTCTGACAATCGAAACTGATGACTTTCTGTTCCCTCAAATTTATACTCATGCAGTTCCTCCAGCTTGAACGATACAGGAAAAGCACGGTAAGGCAAACCTGATTCCGGAACGGTTTGCTGCGAACAAGGTTATAGAAGTAATCCTCCCTTTCATGTAGCTGAAGTCTGGTCTTGATAGCAAAATTGAAGTATTTTTTTAAAGTATCACTTATTTAAAGAAGGAAGGTTGCGACAGGTGAAATGAGTACGTTTCCAGATGCTTCTAAACGAGTAATGAACATTACGAAATCCGCCATTCACGAGATGACACGACTTTCAAAGCAATACGATGATGTAGCTTTTCTTTCCTGGGCAAAGCCGACATCGGACACTCCTGAATTCATCAGGGAAGCCGCTGTAGAAGCTATCAGAAATGGATTTACAGGTGGTTATTCGCCAAGTCAGGGGCTTCCGGAATTCAGGGAAGCCATCTGCCGTAAGCTACTGAAGGACAACAATATCATAGCTGATATAACCGATATAATTGTAACAGTTGGAGCTATCGAAGGTCTTGCGGCTGCTGTTATGGCCATTATTGATCCGGGAGACGAAGTTATTCTGCCCACACCCACATACTCAACACATGCCCGTCAGGTTTTAATGGCTTCAGGCATACCGGTTTTTGCTCCAACGATAGAAGATGATGGTTTCAGGCTGGATCTACAGGCGATCAGTGACAGGATCACAGATAAGACAAAGGCAATAATGTTATGCAGCCCGGCAAACCCCACTGGTTCTGTATTTCCCGAAAGCATTCTTCGTGATCTTGGGGAAATTGCTCTTGAGAACAACCTTTTCATAATTACAGATGAGGCTTACGAGTACTTTGTCTACGATGATGCATGCCATTTCAGCATTGCTTCCATACCGGAGCTGAAAAAGAATGTAATAAGCTGTTTTACTCTGACAAAAACCTACGCGATGACCGGATGGAGGATCGGATATCTGCATGCCGACAGCAGTATTATTCCACAGGTCAATAAAGCTCACATACCGTTGACCATTTGCGCACCTGTCGTTTCACAGTACGCCGCTCTTGCCGCATTGCAGGGACCTCAGGAATGCGTCGAGAATTTCAGGGAAAAGTACCTTTCCGCCCGTAACCTGATGTGCAGCAGACTTGACAGGCTTCCTGACAGTTTCAGCTATCAGAAACCGGAAGGTTCATATCTTATGTTCCCGAAAGTACTGCACTCTTCTATCAGCCGGGGATCTCTGCATTTCGCCAGAGAACTTCTGCATGAAGTCAAAGTTTCCGTAACTCCTGGCATCGCCTTCGGTCCAACTGGAGAAAACCATGTACGCATGTCATTCTGCGTACCGGAGGATGTTATAGAAAAAGCATTCGATAGAATTGAGGAGTTTTTTCGGAAGTGACGGTATTACAGATTAATTAGTAGAAACCGGGAAAATTTCATAAACCGTATAAAGGCACCACTGCACACCTGAATAAGAAGGTGAATTATGATTGCGGGAACACCCTCAATGGGCTGGAACAGTTGGAACACATTCGGGTCTGATGTTAACGCCGAGGTCGTTAAAGGAACCGTTGATGCCTTTATCAATGAAGGCTTGCGAGACGCCGGTTATGAATACATTGTGATAGACGACTGCTGGGAAGCTGATCATCGTGTTGATGGACGCCTGACCTGGGACAGAAAAAAATTCCCTGAAGGCATCAAGGCCTTAGCTGATTACGTCCATAGCAGGGGTTTGAAGTTTGGTATCTACTCATGCGCAGGCACTCACACCTGTGCCGGGAAGCCTGCCAGCTTCGGATATGAAGAACTTGATGCCCTGACTTTCGCCGAATGGGGTGTGGATTTCCTGAAGTATGACTTCTGCTATGTTCCACCAGGTGTTGATGGACCCAGTCTATACCAGCGAATGGGTCAGGCTTTGCGAACCATCGGACGTCCTATCGTTTTCAGCATATGTGAGTGGGGAGTAAATGATCCGTGGAAATGGAGTGCAAGAGCAGGTGGACATATGTGGCGTACAACCGGAGACATCACAGACTCGTGGGAATCAATTCTCAAAATTGGTTTCGAGAAACAGGTTGGGTTGGAATCATATGCTGGTCCAGGTCACTGGAACGATCCGGATATGCTGGTAGTTGGTATGTATGACGAGGGAAATGTAGCCTCTGGAGGATGCACAAACGCCGAGTATCGCTGTCATTTCAGCCTTTGGTGTCTTTTGGCGGCACCACTGATGATTGGTTGTGATGTGCGAAAAATGAATCAGTATACGCGTGAAATCCTATTGAACAGCGATGTCATTGCAGTCAA
>DAOWJX010000105.1 GCA_030640155.1 Candidatus Aegiribacteria sp.
AGTGATTCGAATAATATCTGCAAGAAAGGCAAACAAAAGCGAAGCAAAACAATACGGAGGATTCAGATGAGAGAAAGCTACGATTTTTCAGATTCGAAATCTAATCCATATATCAAGGATCTGAAGAAATCAGTAACAATCAGGCTCGGTGTTGATGTCGTGGAGTATTTCAAGGTTATGTCAAAAGAAACCGGCATTCCTTACCAGAGTTTGATCAATCTCTATCTCAGGGATTGCGCTCAACACAATCGAAAGCTTGAACTCAAATGGGGTTCATGAAATAAACCGCAGAACAAACGGCTGCAGCAGCCAAGCAACGCTAAGTTACTACCCTTAGTATATCTTTGCTGCTGAGCCTTAGCGTTATGCAGGAAAGAATAAAGAAAGATGGAACTGAACACCTTCGCCTTCCCGCGAAGGTTTTGGCTGGCGACTAAAGTCACCTGATCTGCATCATGTGATATTCCGGGCTTCATAAACAGGGGGCATCAGTGATGCCCCCCCATCTTCATATATATTCTAAATCATTCAACAGGACAGATCGGCAATACCGTTCTTCCCTTTGATTCATTGATAACCTCGGCTGCTGCAAGATAAATAGCGGACAGGCCGCAGATAATACCTTCAAGGCCGGTGAGAAGACCAAACCAGGCTGGCATTTCAAACCAGTGACCAAGAGCAAGAAGCCAGAAAAGTACAGTCAGACTCAGGAATATGAATTGCAAAGCGCGGTTCTTCTTCCATGTAGCCACCCACATACAGAAAGTAAAGAGACCCCACATGAAAAGGTACCAGCCGAGGAAGACAGCGCTGAATGCGTACCATTCGAACTTCGCTCCAAGAAGTATGAACACAAGCGTCATCCAGAAAAGACCGAAGCTTATAAAAGCGGTTGTTCCGAACGTATTACCCTTTTTGAACTCCATTATTCCGGCAATGACCTGTGCAAGACCCCCGTAGAAGATGCCCATGGCCAGAATCATGATGTCGTTCTCGAAAAATCCCGCGTTGTGAATGTTGAGCAGGACAGTTGTCATTCCGAAACCCATGAGACCCAGCGGGGCAGGATTGGCAAGAGCGTCTTTCATTCATCCTCCAATAAGATTAGTTACCGTACTTCTCGATTATTTCTTTCTTGTCCATACCAAGAATGCCGTATTTGGCTCCGATCTTTTTGAAGGCTTCAATACATTTGTCAAGGTGCGCCTTTTCGTGAGCTGCAGAAAGCTGAACACGAATTCTGGCTTTTCCAGCAGGAACAACAGGGAAACAGAACCCGATGACATATATGCCTTCCGAATACATATCCCTTGCCATATCATTAGCGAGTTTCGCATTGTAAAGCATGACTGGAACGATAGGTGTCTCGCCGGGACGCATATTAAGTCCCGCTTCCTCCATCTTCTCGCGGAAATACTTTGTATTCCACTCCAGTTTGTCTCTCCGTTCTGTGGATTCTGAAATCAGATCAATAACCTTGATCGATCCATTAACTATTGGAGGAGCGAGGGAATTACTGAAGAGGTATGGACGAGCCTTCTGACGACACAACTCAATCAGTTCGCTGCGACCGGATACACACCCTCCTGAAGCTCCTCCCAGCCCCTTGCCGAAGGTTGTGGTGATAAGATCAATCCCGTCCATGACGTCAAAATACTCGTGAGTTCCACGCCCTGTTTTCCCAATGAATCCCGATGCGTGTGAATCATCAACCAGAATCATCGCGTCGTACTCGTTGCAGAGAGCTACCATTTCATCAAGAGGCGCAAGATCACCGTCCATGGAGAAAACACCATCCGTAACTACCAGCCTTGTTCTCCTGTTCTGATGTAGTTCCAACTTCTTTCTGAGGTGTTTCATGTTCATATGCTTGAATGTATCGTACTCCGCCGAGCACAGACGAATACCATCCACCAGTGATGCATGAATAAGCCTGTCCGCGATGATGACATCATCCTGACCGAGTATGGCCTCAAAAACACCGGAATTGGCATCCATACATGAGGGAAAGAGGAGAGTATCCTCCATACCAAGGAATACGGAAACTTTGTTCTGCAATTCTCTGTGAATGTCCTGAGTACCACAGATAAATCTCACTGAACTCATTCCGTAACCGCGAGTATCAAGACCCTCATGGGCAGCCTGAATAACATCGGGATGACTGGAAAGCCCAAGGTAATTATTCGCGCAGAAATTCAAGACCTTCTTGTGAGCAGCACCCTCGGGGTATTCAACCTCGATTTCAGCATCCTGTTCGGAACAGATGAACCGTTTCTCCTTGAAAAGGCCATCATCCTTGATTTTCTCAATCTCATTCGCGAACAGTGTTCTAGTATCGTTTGAAAAAGCCATTTGTCACCTCCTCCAGATTATCCCATGTGCTTGTTAATGAGATTACATATGGAGTTGACCGTATCAAACGCTTCAGGAGTCGCTTCTTCATCCGGAAGTTTGATACTGTATTTGTTCTCAACAAATCTCTTGAGAGACACCATGGAAAAACTGTCGACTATACCAGAGGAAATAAGAGGAGAATCGAAGGATACTTCATCTTCTTCATCTTCATCAAGGTATTCATCAACTATGTACTCAAGTACGTTTTTTTTCATCTCATCCATTTCAGATCCTTTCAGTTCTGCTTTTAATCGTCGGAAAGACTTGATATGTCACCAACGTCTTCACCCCATTCAATTGCCTTCAGATACCTTCTTACTATCTTGCCGGAGCGTGTTTTGGGAAGTTTATCCATGTATTCGATCTCCTGCGGCATCGCAAGCGGAGAAAGCCTTTTTCTGATAAAATTCATGATATCCAGTTCAAGATCATCGGAAGGTTCATATCCTGGTTTCAGCGTAACGAAAGCCTTTACAACCTCCATATTAACCTCATCAGGTTTGCCTATGGCAGCTGCTTCAGCAATAGCCTCATGCTCCACCAGAGCTGATTCTATCTCAAAAGGTCCAACCAGGTGACCACCTGTGTTGATGACATCGTCATCCCTTCCTACGAACCAGTAGTAGCCGTCTTTGTCAATGCTCGCTCTATCACCCGATACATACCATAGATCGGGATTCATTCTAAGCTCATCAGGCATTGCGTCGTCTGTGGCTCCAACGAACTTGCTCCTGTATACATCGGGCTGCTTCCAGTACCTTCGGAACATTGAAGGCCATCCGGGTCGGAATGCGATCAGACCGACTTTGCCGGGTTCCGTAACCGGTTCATGAGATTCCAGATCAAGTACAGTAGCCGATATCCCGGGGAAAGGCATTCCCATGGATCCGGGGCGTATCTCCATACCGGGGAAGTTCGTAATCATCATTGCGCCGGTTTCAGTCTGCCAGAATGTATCATGGAACTGAAGTCCATTGAATACTTCGCCGCTCCAGATGACGGCTTCAGCGTTGAGTGGTTCTCCCACTGAGGCAAGATGTCTCAATGAAGAGAGATCAAATTCACCGACGAGTTCATTGCCATCTTTCATAAGCGCTCTGATAGCAGTTGGCGCCGAATACCAGACAGAAATTTTATTGTCCTGAATGAACTGATACCATCTTGAAGATGTGAAACCGGAATCAAGAACACACTGTGTGGTTCCAAGAGCCCAGGGGCCGATGATACCGTAACTTGTTCCTGTTACCCAGCCAGGATCTGCCGTACACCAGTAAACATCATCATCCTTGAGATCAAGAACCCAGCTTGTGGTAAGAGCCTGGCCCCAGATAGAGCTGTGAACATGAAGAGCGCCCTTGGGCTGCCCTGTTGTGCCTGATGTATAGTGAAGAACGGATGGTGATTCGGAATCTGATTCAAAAACATCGAATTTTTCAATTTTTGGCGCGCTAAGCACGTCGAAGAAGACTTCGCCCTCCTTCAGCTTGGCCGGATCACCTTCAACAACAATGATATTCTTCAGATCAGGAAGTTTGTCCTTTATCTTCCTGACCTTCCTAACATGTTTGCGAGTTGTCAGAATGGCTTTTGTGTTGGCGCTGGCCAGCCTGACCTCCAGAGATTCATCGCCAAACGCGGAAAAAAGCGGTTGAGCAATAGCTCCAAGTTTGAGAATACCGAGAAATGAGAAATAAAGACTGGGTATTTTATCCATAAAGATACAGACTCTGTCTCCCGGTTCAATTCCCTGTTCTTTCAGGAATTGTGCAAACCCGTTTGAGAAAATCCTGAGATCATTAAAGGTGTATTCTGCTTTTCTGTCTCCAAATCCCTCCCAGATGAGAGCTGTCTTATCAGCATCCCCCCTGGCACAGATCCGATCGGAACAGATGGCTCCGATATTAAGGAGTTCACCATCTTTCCAATTCAGGACATCTCTGGCAATGTCCCAGTTGAAGTCCTTACTTACTTTTTCGTAGGATTCAATGTTACTCAAAGTCCGCTCCTTCCAACCATTCTGACATCTTTTTCAGGGTTTTGATCAGCCTTCCATCACCACGACAGCTATTGCATTCAACTTCGTATGACTGACAGAAAGGTGTATCTCCTTTACTTCCTTCTCTTGAGCCTGCTGCAGCGCTTTATCTGTTAATCGAACGGTAACCGCACCGGACTCATCCTTCAGAATTTCTACATGCTTCCAGCGAAGTCCGTGAGAGAGTCCTGCACTGAGCGCCTTGAAAGTGGCTTCCTTTGCTGCGAATCTGGCGGCATAGCTTTCCCATGGCCGAGCTCTGCCTGAACAGTACTTAACTTCCTCCGGCATAAACAGTTCCTCAATCAGGCCGTCATCAAGTCGAGCCCTGAAAGTATCAAGATCGACAATATCTATTCCAACCCCGATTACTCTCAAAGAAAATGCTCTCCCGGATAATGTATTTCATAGTGATAACAGCATATGAACTCTAACACGAGAGGTTGGCTGTGTCCACCGTTTTTAACCTTATTGTACTATTGACGCAGCGTACATGAGAAGCGATAAAACCCACATGAAAAAATCTTCAAAGAACCTCAAGAACAAGAGCATGTATCGGATTATCCTTCCAGCGGTATTGATAGTCTGCACTCTACTGGTACTGACACTGCATGAGTGCAGACCATTGATACCACCTATGGACGATACATATATCCACCTGGTGTTCGGCAGGAGTCTATTCTCAGGAAATCCTCTCTGTTTCAACCAGGGGGAGGCATCCTCGGGCTTCACAAGCCCTCTATGGCTTCTCCCTTCTGTCCTGGCCTCAATAGGCGGCACTGAAGCAGCTCCGGTGATTCTTATGGGGCTCTCCCTTATCGTGGCTGCACTGGCACTGCTTACTGCAGGTCCATGGACAGGGTTTCTTCTGCTTATGACCGGACCATTCTTTTTCCATGCATCAAGCGGCATGGAAACAGCGCTTGCATCTCTTTTTGTAATCATACTATGGAAGAGTGTCAGGGATGAGACTATGCTCGGACTCAGACCGTTCATTCTGGCTGGAGCTTTTCTGTGCAGACCTGAACTTGCCATTCTCGCGGTACCATTGATCTTCGCCATTCGCGAAAGAAGAGTACGAAATATCCTTATTCTGCTGGCACCTTCATTCATCGTCGGGATTCTATGGGTAATCTGGAATCTTCATGCAGCTGGTCTGCTACTTCCTTCTACTTTCTACGCGAAACAGCCTGTTAGCTGGTTTTCATCGGCAGCATCCGGTCTCCCTGGATTACTGAAGAACATCCTTCTTGTTTCTCCACTTCTTATCTTCGCAGCAGTTGCTTCAATAATAGAATTTTTCAGAACAGCTCCTTCTGAATTCAGAAGAAAGAATATCGCGCTGGGCTCATTTCCGATTCTGCTCTTTGCTGTTTCCCTTCTTCTTCAGCCGAACAGTTTTTTTCAGATGAGGTACTATGTCCCGGCCCTGACAGCAACAGTCCTCGTTGCAGGAC
>DAOWJX010000079.1 GCA_030640155.1 Candidatus Aegiribacteria sp.
AGCGAATTCAGACAGCGATGTACGGTAGATATGTGAGGGGAGGAAGGGATACTGTCCAGAATTTCCCTGGCGGACAGTCCGCATCCTCCCTCAAGGAAGAGTTTGACAACATGCTTTTTCAGCGAAGTCATCCTCAGTCCCCGGTTCCGCAGCTTATTCCAGATACTTTCGATTTGCATGCTTCTCCATTATTGCAAATGATTTGCATTAATATAATCTGTTTATCGTGTGACAGCAACAGGTACTTTGTCCATATTCGCATAATGATTGGTTATTTTCATGGAGGTGATCTTGAACTATTCCATTGAAAGCATAAGAAGTAATTTGCACCGCGCGGAGGATATGATTGCTGAAGCATTGAATGCTGTCCACCATTCACCGCAGGTGGTTAAGATAATGGCCGTTACGAAGACGCATCCGGTTGAGCTGGTACGGATGTCCTTAGAAGCAGGCATAAGTATAATTGGTGAGAACCGGGTCAGTGAAGGTGGGCGCAAGATAAAAATACTGGGGAAAGAAGTCGCTGAATTTCACATGATCGGTCCCATTCATACAGGGGAGGTAAGGCAGGCTGTCAGAGATTTCCACTGGATTGATTCCATCTGCAGAATGAAGATCGCGGAGGAGATAGCTAAACGAACCACAGCGATGAATAAGAGACAACCCGGAATACTTGTGGAAGTCAACACTTCCGGCGAGGAATCAAAGCATGGTCTGGAACCTGAATATTCACTTCTTGAGGGGGTGCTTGGTCGAATGCGAGAGCTTGGTCTTGCAGTTTCGGGATTACTGACGATTGGACCACTGGGGGGAACCGAGGAGGGTACAAGAAAAGCATTTGCCGCTCTTCGGAATCTCAGAGATGATCTTTCCCGCAGAGGCGGTTTTGAGCTTCCCGAGCTTTCGATGGGCATGAGCGATGATTTTCAGCTTGCTGTGATGGAGGGTTCTACTATCGTCAGACTTGGTCGGTTCCTTTTCGGCAGGAGACAAAATTGACTTCCGATTATTCAGCAATATTATTCATTTGTGCAGATGTACACTCAACAGCTTCCCGGCTCATTAGGGTAGCAGAACAGGAAACGGAGAAGCATCGTGCGTATTACACCGCTTGATATAAGAAGACAGCATTTCCGGAAAACAATGAGAGGTTACGATAATGCCGAGGTGGAGGCTTTCCTTGAGATGGTCGCTTCCGCCTGGGAGGAACTTGTTGAAAATCTGGAAAAGACCGAGAGAGAACTTACTATTCTCAGGGCGAGGGCATCTGATTTTGACCGGATGGAAGGTGCTGTGAGGGATGTGCTTGTTCAGCAGCAGCAGAGTGCTGCCAAAGCCAGGAAAGAAGCGGATAAGGAAGCAGAGCTTATTATTATGGACGCTGAAATCAAGGCGTCAAACCTTGTGTCTGAAGCGAGAGACCGCGTCCGTGTTCTTACCGAGACCATTCGTGAGTTGCAGGATAGAAGGCTCTCAGTGCTTGCTCAGATAAGAACATTCATCGATACACAGGGGAAAGTAATTGATGTCGAGGAAGAACGTATCAGGGCAGAGTTGATTCCTGACGCAGAGAAGCTTCCCGGCGAAGAAGACGGTGACTCGCCAATGCTTGAACTTACCGAACTCTGAAAATGTCATATATCATCTATCTTATCCTTGCTTCGACTTCACTGTTCAACCCTGCTGAACGGATAATTCCGCCTCCGGTACGAGTGGAAGCCAGCTGCACTGAGTTTGTGTGGGAATGTCCGACAATTCATGAGATTGAGAGCCTGCCTGATAACCTGACCGGATATATAGCTGATGGATGTGGTTATTCAGGCAGTGCTGGATCAATTCTTCTTCCACAGGCGAATTTGATTCTTGCTGTACCTCACGGAGTGGAACCTTTCCTCGAAATCATTCCTGAAGGTGTTCATTTTCTGTCTGTCGGTACAGTGGCTGAAACATCCGTCTCCCCGGATGGATTCGATTCCTTCTTTTCAGCCCTGCCTGAGGATATCCCCCGAAATTGGGGTTCGCTGACACATACGGATTCTTTCAGGAGAGCTGGCGTAACTCATCTTGAACTTCATCCTATTGTGGTTCGAGACGGAGCTCTATATG
>DAOWJX010000286.1 GCA_030640155.1 Candidatus Aegiribacteria sp.
CATTAAGATGATTATTAGGAACCAGGATTTCATATTTCTTCTTTCCTGAATGAGTTTATCGAAGGGGAGTAGATAGAACCAGTGAAAAGTACTAATCATTCTTCTGATTGTCCAGTGCAACTGATGATAATTACATTATTTCTGATCTTACTCGCGGGTTGCGGAGGTCAGGAGGAGTCCGCAGAGCAGGCTGATCCTGGTTTAAATGACCCGGTTTTTGCTGAAGCATGTACTGTTGCCGGATTTACTGTGAAGACTGCTCCTCCTGATACTTTACCTCTTCGCTGGTTCGGTGAGGGATCCGCAGTTATTTCAGACATTAGTGCGAGTGAAGAACAAGAAGTGGCTGCAGGTGACACCCTGCTGTTCCTCATTGAGAACCTTCATGTTGTGGAGAGGGAAAGGCTTTCGATGGAGCTTGATGTTGCCGTCGCGCTTTCATACTCCACTCCAATGGATACATTGCTTCTGAAAAGAGTGGACAGCCTTTCATTCCTCCTTGACTCCATTTCATCGTTTGAAAACAGTGTATTCCTTTCAGCGCTTGATGGAATATTGATAAATATCAACGTCATCGAGGATCAGAATATAAGATCGGGTGATGTCCTAGCGGAAATATCCGTTGAGAGCAGTTCTGTTTTTCTTGTATACCCTCCGGATGACTGTATTATTGACAGATGGCCGCTGACCGCCGGGGCGATGAACTTTGTTGAACAGAATGATAGCCTGGCTGTATATTCGGGTGTACCGTCAGGAAATGAAGATGAGTTTTCAATGTTTGCTGCTGTTCCAAGAGAAACTGTATTTGAAAATGATCTTGATAGCTATCTTATAACTGCTGCTGATGACACTATTTCTGTATTGAGGTCTGGAATTATGGCCAACGGATTGATTATTATCCAGGTGGACGAACCTGTTTACTCGAAACTTGTCACCTGGGCAGAGAGATGAATGGAGATATTCTTTGACTACCGGAACACCGCTGCTTGAGTACAGAACATCTTTTAACGAAAGCCCCCTTCCTGAGAACGTTTTCAAACGTTTTAACGAATGGATGGAGGATGGTAAACTCGGATTCATGGAGCTTCCGGGAGATACAGCTCTTCTTCATGATACTCTTGAACTCGCTCATAAAATAGAGAAATCTTCTGACAGGATGATCGTTTGTGGAATCGGAGGATCATCACTCGGCCTGAGAGCCCTTTTAAGAGCAATGGACAAATCCCGATCCGGAGTATCTGTAGTCGATTCACCTGATTCACGTATGCTGGAAAAGCTCATATCCCGCTTCAACCCCGATTCAACAGCTCTTGCTGTGATAACAAAATCAGGTGGTACTGCCGAAACTATGGCGATATTCCTTACGTTGTACAGGTGGCTTCGGGAATCCAGGGATGCGGACAGCAGAGTAATCGCGATAACAGATCCCCGAAAGGGTGACCTGAGGAAACTTGCACAGGACAGGGCATGGAATTCACTGCCGGTGCCGACGTCTGTAGGTGGCAGATTCAGCGTCCTCAGTCCTGTTGGATTGTTTCCGGCAGCATTTGCCGGAATTGAAATCGAATCTCTTCTGCGAGGCGCTCTGGCTATCACTGAAGACTATTTTGAGAAGGGCTCCGAAAGCGTCTCCGCGAGAATCGCTGCGGGATACCTGCATAACTTTAAAAGCCATCCGGTTCATGTATTCTTTCCCTATGACGACAGATTGTACGATACAGCACTATGGTTTGCTCAACTCTGGGCTGAAAGCCTTGGCAAGAGAACCGATCTCTCCGGTAATGAGGTTTTTACAGGTCAGACACCTCTTGCCTGCCGGGGACCTGCTGATCAGCATTCACTGTTGCAGCTGTTCACGGGGGGACCACGGGATAAAACAGTGACAATTCTAACTACTCCGGGAGACAGTGGTGCAGTACGGATTCCCGGTGGTTTTAATGATTACCCTTCCATTGCATACCTTGAGGGTCGAACTCCGGACGAACTTCGCCTTGCGGAAGCGGAAGCTACAGGAAAAGCGCTTGAAGAGGTTGGCATTCCCGTAAACTATCTTACGATGCGATCTCTTGACGCACAATCTCTCGGTGGGCTTTTAATGTCCCTGGAAATAGCGACTGTACTCACCGGAATCGCGATTAACGTCAATCCTCTTGATCAACCAGGAGTTGAACGCTGTAAAGTGCTGATATACAAAACAATGAACCGACCTGGATATCATATCTGATGAGCGCGATTATCCTTGCTTCTATGATTGCTCTGCCTGTAATGTGGCCTGCCCCAGCGGATATCATGGAAACCTCATCGATATATTCATGGACATGCTCAAAGCTGCTCGGGTGGCATACACGAATGATGCGGGACGGCGTTCCGTTATTGATATGGGGTCATGAACCCTTTCCCGGATGGGGGTCTTTTGAATCGGTAACCATACGAAGTCCTCTGGAAGCAGGCTTGTGGGGTAATGGAGAATGGGAAATCGACTTTAAATCCTCCAGGATTCCTGATAGTTCGTATGCCAGCGGTATTGGTCTTCTGGAAAATACTTCTTTTCAGAACAGGTACACCGCTTATCTCAGAAGACCTCTTCCAGCTGATTTACTTATAGATTTCTCCCTTTCACGAGAGGATACTCTGAAGAATCAGAGGTTTGTACTTGGCTGGGACAACATTGTCCTGGTAGGAAGAGGATGGCAGACTACGGAAGATGGATATACCCTAGGCTCTATCTGGAAACCCGCTAATTTTATGACACGATTGTCATTTGTTCACCTTAATGCTGGAGGAAGGCAATGGGAACTTCTTGGTTCCTACAGTGCTCAGTTTGGTGAGGTTCTATTCCAGACTGGTGCGGCAGGGAGCCTTTCAGACAATGAAATGCAGATGGTTGAAGGTCATATGCGGCTGGAGTTTCCATTTCAGGGAATGACAACAATACTAAGGACGGATATCACGGATTCACAGGATGCTTTTTCTCTCGGCGGCACAGCAGGACTTATTGCCCGGTACGGTTTTCTTGATGTTCAGGCGGGAGCCGTTCTACCTCCAGGTTCAGATATTTCATTTATCGGAATTGCGGGTGCAGGACCCGCGGAATTGAATCTGAGCATTGACTCTGACGGTATTGAAGGTGGTTTACAGACCATTTTTACCACCGGATCCGGGTATCTTCACAGTGGAGTATCACTGAAAGCAGATACTCTTCGTTTCGCCGGTACAGTCATGCCGTCCGTTGGATGGGGAGCTTCCGGAAGGATTCATGGAGGTGTGACATGGGATCTTCTAAACGCTCATGATCATACAAGCGGAACTATGGATCTTAAGTCGTTGTTTACATTGGGTAATTTTGCATTCATTTTTGCCATTGAAGATATACTTGATGATTATCGCAGTTATACTTTTGGAATCACCTGGATATTCAATGATAAACCGCCACGAAGAGCCGAGGAAGAGGAGGATGGAAATTGATGATCCAGAGCGGATCGGATAACCGGAATGATATCTATAGGATCGCTGTTCTTGCCTCTGGAAGAGGATCTAATTTTGAAGCTCTCTGCAGAGGTGATACAGGCCATGGAAGAGTGACTCTTCTCATTTCAGACAGACCAGAAGCACCGGTTCTGAATAGAGCGTCGGACCTCGATGTGGAGGCTCTGTACATGTATCCGGGCAACTACCGCACAAGATTCGGACTGGATGAAGAGAAGCAATGGGCAGACCTCATGATTGACAGAGGTATAGGACTTGTCTGCCTTGCCGGTCTTATGAGAATCCTGAAAGGCCCTGTTCTTGAAACATTTGCAGGAAGAATAATGAATATTCACCCTTCGCTGCTGCCTTCATTTCCTGGCCTGAATTCCCAGAGACAGGCTCTGGATTACGGGGTTAAAGTATCCGGATGCACGGTTCACTATGTCGATTTCGGAACTGACACAGGCCCTGTGATTCTTCAGAGAACTGTACCGGTTAAGGATGACGATACTGAAGACAGTCTTGCCGCTCGAATACTCAAGCAGGAGCATATTGCTTATTCCGAAGCTGTCAAATTGTACTGCTCGGGAGTTCTCGAAGCAGATGGAAAACATATATTAAAGAAAGAGAAGTAAATGATTTCAATAATATTGAAGAGTATACCGAGAGGAAAATGAATTGCACTGGCTGATAATATGGATGATGCTGTTTTCCACATCTGATGATCCATCTGCAGTTTCCCCTGCACTCGGGCTATCCTTCAATGGAAGACATCTTCCTCCTGACAGATTAGCATTCGTAGTCATGCCCGGCGATTCTGTAACGCTTTCATCAACAGATGAAAACACGGTCTGGTATGTTTCAATCGGTGAACCCAGAAGGGGAGAGGGTAATACGTTTGGCTGGAGAGCTCCGAGAAGCCACGGAATCTATTACATTGATCTAAGCTGCGACAGTTTTACTGAAAAGTATACGATTATAGTTCCGGTGGAATCATGCAGGTGGAGAACGACAACACTGAATTCCTATCTTATTGGAAGCTATGGTAACGGCAATTCCAGCGAAAACAATCCCGACTATTTCATAGAACTGACACCGGGAACGTCAGGTGCCAGAATATCCACACATCTCACAATAGGACAGTTTCTTTGTCATGTTGAGGGTAATTACCCTCAATATATGGCTTTCGATCTAAGATTAGCTGATAAGCTCGAGGCTGTCCTTGCTGCGGTTAAGAAAGTCTATCCGCAGGCTTCAGACATACATAACATCAGTGGATTCAGAACTCCAGCATACAATGCTTCAATAGGCAACGAAACTACCGAGAGCCTTCATCTTTACGGACAGGCTGCTGATATCTGGATTGAGAGCTGGCCATCTAATAACCTCATGGATGATATTGATCGGAACAAGCGTGTTGATGTATACGACTGTGAGTATCTTGTCGAGATTGTCCGAGTTCTCGAGGCTGAGGGTGAAGTTATCACCGGTGGTGTTTCGGCCTACAGGTGGATATCTACTCATGGCCCTTTTGTTCATATTGATATCCGGGGCAGCAGAGCTTCCTGGCCTACCACCAGAACTCTTGTTTCCGATCCGGTAATCTGAAAGGGACTGGATGAATTCACTGAAAACCGCTCTAATGGTGCTTGCAGGAGTGTTGATAGTCGGGTTTGCAGTCAGTCTTATCAACGCTGATCAGCTTTCCAGGAGATTGCAGACAGTCCAATACGAATTTCTTATCGCTGATAAAGAGCTCCAACGAGTGAGTTCCGAGCGGGATACGCTGGCGGATGTTAACTCTTTTCTTCTGGCAAGAGAGTATACCGTTGATGAACTCATGCTGAGAGTAGACTCTCTACAAGCCAGAATGCGGGAAAATGAGTTGAGGAACAGTTACTACGGGCACTACCTTCTTATTGATACCAGGCAGAACAGATTTCATTTAAGAAGGAGTTTCGGCAACGGGGAGGATATTCTGATAAGATCCGGCTACTGCGGAACCGGAAAAGGCTGGACAAGCAACGATTCTGGAGCGGTATGGAATTTCAGCACACCAAGAGGTCTCCGATATGTTGTAAAGATTGGGGAGAATCCATACTGGTACAGACCGGATTGGTACTGGCAGGAAATGAATCTCACCCCACCGGAGCCTGATGAGTATGTCGTCATACCCGATACATTATCCTGGGATGACCAGATAGTATATTATCGTGATTCTCTCTCAGCAGAGGAGAGGATCTGGGTTCAGAAAGTACCCGGCGTGCTGGGTGAGTACAAGATCGATCTTGGTGGAGGAATTTTGATTCATTACGGTGTCGGCAGAGGCAGAAATATAAGCCATGGGTGCATCAGAATGGGCAGCGCTGATCTTGAGGCTTTGTACAGAGCACTTCCTGTTGGTGCTCCCGTAATTATTTACTGAAAGGTTTGCATTGATACTTGAATCGCATATTCAGACTGAAAACAAAACTCGAATTATTGAGAATCGTGGCAACAAACAGAATATGATTATAGGAATCACTCTGATTTTCACTCTTATCATACTATTTCTGTTTTCAACTGTTTTCTATTCAACAGGTGGCACTGGTAAACCCGATGAAGAACTACAGGTTCTTCCCGGTGATTCAACACAGATTGACAGCCTGGTTCCCCCTGATACTGTGAGCATTGCAACGGAGCCTCCTGATCTATGGCTGCAGGCACGAGGATATTCTCATGGTAATGCAGCATGGGGACCGGATATCATTGCGCCATTTGATACACTATGGCGTATCAGGTCAAACGGGGGAAGGGAATTCTTTTCCTCTCCGGCTATCCGCGAAAATGTATTGTATTTCGGATGTAACGATGGACTTTTAAGAGCGGTAAATGCTCTGAATGGGTCGATACTCTGGTCATTCAGTACAGTGTGTGGAATCTGCGGAGAACCTGCGGTTGATTCAACTTCTGTGTATTTCGGCGGTCAGGATGGAATTATCTATTCTCTGGACAGGATGTCGGGCAGTAAACGCTGGTCAACAGGACTTGGTTATCATGTCTTCTGCAGTGTTGGCATACTTGCCGATTCTCTGATAATATCCGGAAATTCAATGGGTAAGATATGTGCTTTGCACGCGGATGATGGGGAACTTCTCTGGGACAGCGAAATTGGCGGGACAGTGCTTGGTCCGGCAATTATCGATTCCCTTGCAGTATTTTCATCTGAGAGTGGGAAGATCGCAGTGTTTGACACTGAAGGCAACAGACTGTGGATAAGAGAATACGGCAGGCAGGCATCTTCTCCATCTGCTGATAGTACCGGTATATATGCAGGTTTCTCTGATGGTTCTGTCAGAAAGCTGACAATAACCGGAGGAGAGTTGCTCTGGGAAACTGATATTGTGGATAATTCCGCGAGATGTGTTCTCGCAAGACCGGTTATTGCGGGGAATAATATCGTTCTTATAGGGACTAACGACAGCAGACTGGTTGCACTGAATTCAACAACCGGGAACCTCCTATGGGAGCAGGATTTTGAGAATTGGCTGCAGTTGCCGCCCATTGCCGGGGATAATTGTATATACGTTCCCTGTGACGATCAGCGTTTTCACTTGCTTGATCTGAACACCGGAGCAAAACTTGATTCTCTGGAAATGAATGGATATTCCGGAACAGCTCCTTTACTTGTAAATTCCATTCTGTATTATGGCAATTCATCAGGCGATTTTATCGCGATTACCGGAACTGTTGAGACAGAAGAAGAAAAGATAGTGGAAATATCTCCGGAGATAATTCCAGAAACAGAGGTAACAGATCAGTGAAACCCGATTCTCAAATCAGAGCAGGATATGTCGCGATAGCCGGTCTGACGAACTCCGGTAAATCGACTCTGCTCAACGCTCTTACGACAAGAAATATATCACCTTCCCATGCGCACAAAGGAACAACCAGGGTTCCGATCTCCAGTATATGGATGAATGATGAGACTCAGATGTGTTTTATCGACACTCCACCGATTGAAGTATTTGATGATACAGAATTTTTCAGTGGAATGGATGTTATCTGCCTGACAATCAATTCTACAGATCTGTCTTCTCAGTTAAAATCAACCAGAGTAAGGGAGTTTATTGACGAGATAGCCCCTATTCCGTTAATTGTTGCTCCAACATTTATTGATTACTTTCCAAGAATTCTGCATAGTGCTTTCATCAATCAGATCGCCATGTTCGGTAGTTTTCAGGAAATCGTACCTGTCTGCCCACCATGCCTGGAAAGCACATATAGACTGCGGAAAATTATTGCAGATTACATTCCTGCTCGCGGCAGATTGTTTCCCGAAGGATGTACATCTCTTCATTCGGAGAGATTCCTTGTAAGCGAACAGATCAGGATCAGCCTTTTCAGTGTTCTTCCTTCTGATGTTGCTACTTCTACAGCAGTGCAGATTGAAGAGTTTTCTATTCGTGATGAAAAAAGATATGTCAGAGCTA
>DAOWJX010000261.1 GCA_030640155.1 Candidatus Aegiribacteria sp.
CAATTGGTTTTGTTAGCACGATTGATCTTCACCTTGACAAGCGGTCATTCATAGATAAAAATTGAGGTAATACGTATATTTGGATTATGAGTAAATCTAAGCGCAAATCATAGGGGGGGAACATGGCAGAAGTTCTTGAAAAGAAGATTCTGGATCTACTTGATCGCAGAGAGGAACTTGTCGGTCGGTTGCACAATCTGGAAAACATGAAGACGGACACCAACGACAGGGTGTACGGGAAAATACGTGATGACTACAGTAGTCAGCTTCAGTCGGTTCTCGAAAAAATAAGCGATAAGCGTGGCTCGCTGGAGGTAAAAGCACAGGAGCTTGCCAGTCAGATCAGCGAGCAGGAGACTGTTTTCACAGAACAATCAGACAAGGTCGATGAACTCCAGATAAGAGCAAAACTCGGTGAATTCGATCATGGGAATGATGAGTTCAAGAATGAACTTATTCAGTCTGAAACTGATCGCGATAAGACTTCAGGAAAACTGGATAAGATTCGAAGAGAATTGAATGAGCTGAACGGTGTCCTGAGCGATGTTGATAACGCTACTTCAGCTGGTGTTCCCGGTGGTGAATTCATTGCCAAACCGAAACCTTCAGATGAAGAGGAAATCATTGACATAGAGGATGATGAGCTTATTGAGGAGATCGATGGCGACGAGATTGAGGAACTCGATGTTGATACCGAGGAACTGACAGCGGAATCCGAGGAGAACAAGTGTCCTTCATGCGGACATATTAATCCTCCGCACCTTGTGATCTGCGAGGAATGCAATGCTGAACTTGAGGATCTCAGTCAGGATCTTGATGACGAGTTTGATTTCGATGACATGGATGTTGATATCTAACCAGGTGTTTCGGGGCCGGGGCTTAAAAGTTAGCATTTATGGGTCAGGTCTTAAAAATTAGCGTTTCATAATGCTAATTTTTAAGCCCTGACCCTGTTTGCTGAAACGCTAACTTTTAAGCCCCGGCTCCTTTTTTTAGAATTTCTTCCGCTATCTGAACGGCGTTCAATGCTGCACCTTTTCTGAGATTATCAGCCAGAACCCAGAAAAGAAGAATAGTTGGATCATCAGGGTAATTGCGTATCCTGTCTACAACTACAGTGTCAGTATTCTCTACGTCAACAGGTGAGCAACCACTCTGCGAAACTGTGATGCCGGGAGCATTCATCAGAATTGATGCCGCGTTTTCAGCGAGCAGGGGACTGCTGAATTTCACCACTACCGCTTCTGTGTGGCCTGTTCTGACAGGTACCCTTGCAGTGGATGCGAATACGGGAAAATCCAGGTTCATTATTTTGCAGGTTTCTTGCATGAGTTTCAATTCCTCATCACAGTAGCCGTTTGTATCGGGAGGACCTATGCCGGTGATGATGTTTTCATGCAGGTGTGGAGTTCCTGGTTTGATTTCCATTCCGTTCTGTTGTCTTGAAAGCTCATCAAGTGCGGGGTATCCAGCGCCGGATACCGCCTGATACGTAGCGACGGAGACCCATCGGATATTTCTAATAGCGGCAAGAGGATTGAGAGCAACAACGAGCTGTATTGTGGAACAGTTCGGGTTGGCGATCAGGTTCTCAGTACCCGTTATGAGATGACCGTTTACTTCAGGTACGGCCAGGAGCACTTCAGGATCCATTCTGAACGCGAAAGAATTATCTATAATTGCTGCTCCGGAATCAATGCACTGAGGTATCCATTTTTCTGCCACTTCCGCAGAGGTGGCACCAAACAGTATGATTCCCTTGCATAATGTGTCCGGTGTTATTATTTCAACCGGGTAGTTCTGATCTCTGAATCGGACCGTCTTTCCTCTGGATTCACTTGAGGCGAATGCATGGAATCGGTCAACAGGAAAGGAGCGCTCCTGAAGCACATTGATCATTGTCGTACCGACAAGACCCGTTGCGCCAACAATTCCGACGGATATCATAATTCAACCTCCAGACTGTTAAGACGATACTTATTGAAAGGTTTTCTCTGGTCAACCCTTACGTTAATATCCTGTTCCGGAACACGCATCACGACTCTGGACACCCATCGTGAATTAAATACTGCTGCCCCCGTGCCGCACAATACAATGGTTTTACCTGTACTCCAGGGGGGAGAGGCAATCCGCACTGAAGCTCCTTCAACTGATATTCCTGCTTCTCTCGCATCCTACAGTGATATTCAGTACAGAGCTGAGCGTTTTCCCGGCAGAGGTAATATCAAGGATCTTGTCGAGAGAATCCTCAGAACCCAGGGTGTACCGGTAGAAATAGCTGCACTTGTATGGGTAGAAAGTGATTTCAATGTTGGATGTTACTCTCGAATGGGAGCTGCAGGTCCGTGGCAGTTAATGCCTGAAACCGCACGTGAGATGGGATTGCGGATAGACGACTCAGTGGATGAAAGGTACTCATGGGTTGCCTCAACAAGAGCAGCCGCGAAGTACCTTCTTCATCTGTACGGGATGTTTGATGACTGGTCTCTGGCTCTGGCGGCATATAACTGCGGTCCAGGGAGAGTTCTGTCAGGCCTGCAGCATGGAGGTACCACTTTCGGGGAAATCGAGCTTCCCGGTGAAACCGATGTCTTTGTTCCAAGATTTGCCTCTGCCGCAGAAGCTTATATTAATGTAGAATTGGAATCAGGCGTTCTGGCGGTGGTGTG
>DAOWJX010000310.1 GCA_030640155.1 Candidatus Aegiribacteria sp.
ATGTTTCGATTCCACCCTGGTTCAGCTCAAGATTCAGTTTTGTCAGGAACCTGCATGGATCAGTTGAATTCGGGTATTTACCTGACACCGGTCAAACAGATTCGAATGTTTCAGCCAGACATGATGACAACCTGAACGGGTTCAATAACCGCGCTACACTTGTTACCTGTCAGTTCGATGAAGGTGAAAAATTTTATATTATTCTGGATCTTGACGGAATGGAATTGCATTTCCATGGAATGATATCTGAGATTCAGCTTTATCATATTTATAAGAACATCTGAGATCAGTCAGATGATTTGGAATGACTGTTTCAGAGCCAGGAGCAATGTAATAACCGAGGAGGTAAAGTTATGACAATGGTAGAAGTACGTGAGATGCTGTTCTGGTGCTCGATCCTGAACCTGGGGCTTCTAATACTTATGTTCCTTACGATCCTTTCGGCAGGAAAATGGATCTGCAGGGTACACGCTAAATTATGGGGTCTCCCGGAGGAGGAGGTTCGTCTTTCCATATACAGGGCGATGGCTACTTACAAGATGCTGGTATTTATCCTCTGCGTTGTCCCATACGCAGCCCTGCGAATAATCGCGTGAATCTTTAGGATAATCAGGAGGAATAGCGGAAATAACGCTATTTCATCTCAGACGGTTCTTTATCGGCAAGCTCGCTGACCTGAGATGTTGTTACGCCCTCACGAACGGCTGCTATCAGTCCTACAAGGATTATTGGCAGGAACTGCGTAGTGTGGAAGAGTAATGCGAATATTCTGGTGTCTTCAACTGTTATTCCCACAAGACCCGGCAGTACAAGCACAAGAGCTCCGTGTACTGTTCCTGTTCCGGCAGGAGTCGGGATAAGCATTCCAAGACCGGCCAGAATCAGAACAAGCAGAGGATAATACCAGAGTACTTCAAGGTGCATTGCACTGAATACCGGCAAAACAGAAAGAGCTAGCATTCCCCACACACAGAGTGAGTAGAATACCACCTGAATGATCTCTCTCCAGTTCTTCAATACTTCAAGGCCGTGAGAGAAGGAAATAAGCAGACGCTCGATTTTTTCTGAAAATGATTTTAGTCTAATCCATCTGAAAGGAGCGGAGATCGCTCCTGCTGCCTGCTCCTTCCACTTCCGGAGAGAAACAAGCATCAGGAGAACGACGAAATAGAGTAACGCGGCACCAATCAATCCAAGCCTGATAGCAGTATCAAGTTCCGTCCACAGTACAGCCAGAACAATAAGTGTCATAGTGGCCAGAGTAAGCCCATCGAATATCCGTGCAAGCACCACAGTGGCAAATGAGGATGCTCTGGGTACTGAAGTCCGCCTTGAAAGGAGAAGTGCTCTGAGGATTTCACCAACTCTTCCGGGAAGCAGGGCATTAACCATGAAACCTGTAAGAAGAGGTCCTGACGCATCTTTCATTGAGACCTTTTCCAGTGGAGATAGAAGCAGACGCCATCTTAAGATTCTGAAGAAATAGCTCAATGCGAGCGGAGGGAGAATTAGAAGGAGTACCGGCCAGGACATCTCCCCGAGAGCAGACATAAGCTGAGCCATGTCCATTTTTCGGTAAGTGAGAAATAGAGCGATTCCGGCTATTATTATTCCTGGGATCAGGTGTTTCCAGATAGCTTGTTTTTTCAAATCAGCGCCTGCTCCGGATGTAATCTGCACATGCCCTTTCAACTGCCGAGCATATGGCATGTCCTGCTATAAGAAGCTCTTCCTGTATGTGACTGGTTTCGGTGGAAATCGCTTTCACGGCAACATCGACCATTCGCGCAATGGCTCCTCCGTCACTGCCAGTGAACCCGACGATCCTCATGGACTTCCTTCTAGCTTCCTCGACAGCTTTTATCACATTTCGCGAATGTCCGCTCGTCGATATAGCAATCAAAACATCTCCGGGTTTCCCCAATGCCTGAAGTTGCCTGGCAAATATCTCTGAAAAATCGTAATCATTAGCTATGGATGTAACAATAGCTGCATTGGCCGTAATCGCTATGGCTGGAATAGCATCCCGATCAAGACGGAAACGACCGATCAACTCACCTGCCAGGTGCTGGGCATCAACAGCACTCCCGCCGTTTCCGCAGAAGAAAATCGTTCCGCCAGAAAGAATCGATTCCACACATAGATCAGACGCTATTTCTATCATTTCGCAGTCAAGCAAGGCAATCGAAGCCTTCGCGGCTTTGATGTATTTCTCTATTTCAGTCATTTCCTTATCCTCCATCTTTCAACCGCGTCCCATACTGTCGGTAATTCCAGGCCTCTGGATGTGGCCAGTACTGAATAGGCAGGTCTAGGAGCTTCAAGATCAAGCTGTGCCCAGGTTATTTCCTGAATTGTGCCGTCTACATATTCCGCAAGCCTAGTAGCGAGTTCGAAAGGAGTCACCCCCGGATTACTGGCAAGATGAAAAAGGCCGGACCTGCCACCAATGATAATCTTCAGAACTGCCCCGGCAAGATCAGGCGCGTAGGTCAGGCAGGCAACCTGATCGGTGACAGCTGTAATTAAAGCGTTTTCCGATAGCATTCTCCAGAAATACGGAACCATCCCCATCGATTCTGAAAACAGCCAGGAAGTTCTTATGACAATGTTATCGGTAAATCCGCTCAAAGCTTCAGATTCTCCCTGAAGTTTACTCTCTCCGTAAACGTTAGCGGGAGAGGGGGTGTCATCCTCAAAAAATGCCTTCCCGCGGTCAAAGCTTCCATTGAAGACATGATCGGTTGAGAAGGTTACAATCTTCCGGCCGGTGCGGGCAAGATTGCTGACTCCGTCTCTGTGTACCCTATAGGCCAGTTCGGGTCTTCTCTGACAAAGATCAACATCCGTAACAGCAGAACAGTTGATGATCCACTCGGGATCGGTTCTGTCAACTGCCCTCTGAACCGATTCCGGTTCAGTGATATCCACATCAGGAAGATCAATTCCTTCCGCTTCATTTCCCAGCAGATTCAGAAATACGGAGCCCAGCTGCCCTTTCACACCGGTTATCAGAAATTTCTTCTTCATTTTCCCTCTTGATTCACATCATGTCGTCAACGGAAGCTTCGGTAATTCACAGTTGTTAAGAACCATTTCAGGTATTTTTCCTGTAAGCAGATTGTAAGCACCCGGAGCCACTCTGTCTACCTCATGTTTTAATTCCTCTGAAAGCAGATTATCACCGGGGTGGTGGGCATCCGAAGAAAGAACGTGAACCATCCCGGCTTCAATGAGTCTCCAGGCTGTTTCAGCTGTCAACCCTGTTCCGGTAAGACTTCTGGCGCAAACCTGAATACCCACTCCCAGTTCTGAAAGCCTGCTTATCCTTTCCGGACGGGGCCGGCACCATGAGTATCTCTCCGGATGGGCAAGCGGCGGTTTGAATCCCTGTTTCATAACAGCTCTGATTCTCAATAGAGCGAATATCCACGGCATATTGAATGAATGTTCAACCAGAACCCAGGATGTTCCCGGAAGGCACAGGACATCAAGAGCGTTCGCTGATGGCTTCCACCTGTCAAGCATGACTTCTCTCGCGGCAAGGACAGAGAATTCATCCTCTATTCTCAATATGTTGGCAAAGGAAAGGAATTCGAGTATTCTTTTTGACTGAGAACTGAAAACTCTTCCGCTGGTCGAAAGACGAAAATGAGGGGTTGCTACTAAAACAGCGGGACGGGTCATCTGTTCTTTCATCTGACGGAGAAGCTGAGTGGATTCTTCCCAGGTTGCAGGACCATCATCAACACCAGGAACAATATGACAGTGAAGGTCTATTAACTGTTGAATGGATGCCTCCTGACCGGGTAGATGACTGAATACTGTTGGAGGGGAATATAGCCACGGTGATGTGTATTGTAATATCCGTCATTCTTTCTATAATGATTCTTGTTCCCGCAGCGCAGGCGAATGAGACCCAAGCTCTTGAACGCCTGATGAATGTTGTATCAGGTCTTGCGGAACTTGGAGATGAAATGATCGGTGAACCTGTTACGGGAAGCTTGCTCCTCGGAGACACGATCTCTCGCGAACTGATATTCACCAGGGAGTATATGTACTTCCTCTACATCTGGTCAGATTCATATTTCAATATCATTGAATTCTGGTTATTAAATCCTTCAGGTGATATTCACAGCATAGCTGATGGAGGTACTGCAACTCTGGCTGTTTTCCCGGATACAACTGGAAAATGGGTACTCAATATACTTCTCCATGAAGGAGCGTTTTCAGATACAGCATCATATGCAGCTGCTGTTTTCAGAGCGCCACGATATATCAAGTACTTTGACTCTGAGTAATTTTCCCGATCAATTGCTCCGATTCTATCTGAGGAAGAATCTTAAGAACAGCGGATGAATCTTTCCGACCGTGCAGAATAATGTGACCTGCCGGTTTTCCTGCGGGACCCACCGGTTGAAGTATCTCAGGAGCAATTCCTGCTGACTGACACCCAAGGATCATTTTCGGCAGAAGAGCAGGTCTGTTGATCATGATGAACACCCCCCCTGAAATCAGCAGATGTGCGGAGGCTCTGATGAAATAGTAGTGGAGCATATCTGAACCTGACCTTGAGATGCGTCGAGTTTTTTCAGGACTGCTCCTGCCGGATGTGTTCCGTCCGAATGGAGGATTCATAATTACCGCATCAGCGATTGCACCGGTAAGCACACATGAAACTGCTTCAACGTCGCAGCATATGCCTGACAGGTCAAGCTGTTTTCTCCGGAGTTCATCAGAATCGGTCATCATTCGAAGTAATTCTATCTG
>DAOWJX010000347.1 GCA_030640155.1 Candidatus Aegiribacteria sp.
ATTCCTTACAGATTTTACTGGGAGAGAACAATGCAATCAATTGAAAACAAAGTAATTGCAAGGATATATGGATACGGTAAGGGTTGGGCATTTTCCCAGATTGATTTTGCCGACCTTGGCAGACGCCAATCCATAGATGTTGCTCTTCACAGATTGAGCAAGACAGAAAGAATAAGACGAGTTGCTCGAGGCATATATGATTACCCCAAATTCAGCAATTACCTGAATCAGATGATGTCCCCTGATTTTGATCAGGTTGCCTGGGCGCTTGCGCGCAAGTATGGGTGGCGTATTCAGATATCCGGGCCAGCTGCTCTGAATCTCCTTGATCTTTCGACCCAGATACCCGGCAGGCTCCTCTAACTGTCCGATGGACCTTCGAAGGTATTCGAAGTAATGGATTACAACATTGAATTCAAGAAAACCGCTTTGAAGGAGTCCGGATTCAAGCACAGAGAGAGCGGAATCATCGTGCAGGCGCTGAAATCGCTCGGGTCAGATCGGATTACAGACTCCGTTAAAGAGTCCATGAGGGACTGGTTGGACTCCTCATACTACTCGGTGATATTGAAGGACACAAGAGCAATAACAGGCTGGATAAATCATGCCATTCATGATATCTGCAGTGAGAAGAAGTGATGGATGGTATAGCCCTCCTACCAGCAGGCGATAGAAATGACCTGTTTGAAGAGACCGCCAGGAAGTACAACTGGGACCTCGAGGAGTGGGACCTGAGGGATACCGACTGGCGCTCCCTGATGTTGAGTGGAAACTGGATGTTCAGCAACTACTTCAGCCTCAGGCTCACATCTCAGATATCGAGATTCAGTACGGACTGGCAATCGGGTGAGAACAGTTGCAGTCACAGGCACTGGACGGGTCCAGCGACATGATCCGCTACAACGCGGCCGGAGAGGAAATCTGAGCATAGGAATCCCGGCCTTCCCGAAGGGAAGCGATGCCTTGCGTGCCCTCAGCAGCAGGAAAGAAATCCCGCATTTGAAGCACTTTAAGAGGAAGTCCTCGAGGCAGAGCTTGACATTGCTGCTTAAATCTAGAAGAAAATATAATTGATACATTATGTTATCGTAATGAAATGCCGTATTGACCCATTTCAGTGATTGGAGTTGAAGATGAAGTTCAGTAAAGGCAGGGAATTCAGCCCCAAGATTACCGAGACGAAGATAGACCTCTACAGCAGGCTGATGGACGGGATAGAGAAGGCGTTACATTCAGAATCCCCCAGCCGTGATGATGCCATAAGCATGCTGGTATTGAGCAGGAAGGTTGCATTCATTGCAAGTACAGGTGTGCTGGATGTAATGAACGAACTCACAGTCCATTTCTTCGCGGCGGTTAACGATGGCAAATTGAGCGATGCCCGCAGGAAAACCATGATGATCCTTCTTGGGAGACTGAGCCTGGAGATCCGCAAGGATGTCCTGGACGATATAGATCCAGAGGAAGAGAAGCACATTTTGAGGTCAATGGACAGGGGTGTGGAGGCTATCACCGGCAAGCCCAAGGAACGCAAGAGCTCTTCAATATCCGCAGAGGAAATGGCGTCACTGAAGAAGACCCTAAGGCTTCTGAGGAAGATGGGTATAAAATGGGCCAAGATTAAGATGGGATACTCTGTCAAAGACGGGGAAGACAGATCCATCGCCCATATCTACGCTAGTATTGCCAACAGACCATCATCAATACTCACTAAATCACTGTCCGATGATCAGAAGAAGGTTCTTTCAAAACACCTCAAGAAACTTGAAGCAAAAGCCCAGCTAATAAAGGAAGGGAAGAACATTCCCATTCCCAAGGATATCACACCGGAGGATCTCTGCGCGATCCTGAAGGATATCCAGTAACCAGGAGGTAAATGTCATGAAAAAGCTTCCAATCCTTCTAATAGCTATCCCTTTCATTGCAGTTGCATTCGAACCAGCTTATCAGAATCCCTTCCTCGAATATCCGTTTCATTCGATAAGGACAGAGGATGATATCATCGTCATCGTCATAAACGACTGCGATCCGATCGAGTGGGAATACGGAATCCCCATGGGTTACGGATCCCTGAGGGAACTATGGGATAGCATGTGCAGCGAGGACGCCCACTTCATAGTAAGGGCAGGGGATGAGTACCTTATCTACAGCCGGAATACCCTCACTTACTCAAAGGGAGATGTGAGAAACACCATAGTGATCTACCCAGAAGAACTCTGGGTGATCATGAGCCATTACCACATGCCTCTATCTCTCGCAACGGGCGAAATCTCCATGCAGGCATGGTTCCCGGGAATGGCAGAAACCGAGACTACATTCATCACAGTGCACCACCCCGCGATGATCCTGCTCCAGGAGCTACTGCAGAGGGGGAGGGACTCGTAGATTCGATCTTGAGATGTAGCCATCAATGAGGAATACTCTCCGTGTACTATCGGGTAATAAGGACGTAATCCGGGAAACCCTATTCTGTATTTAAGAATAATAGTCTTGAGGGTCCATTCACTATTCCCGGAAAACTGTTATCCAAGAACGCTCCACCTCTTTTCATTGGAAAGGTGGTTACAATAATCCGTTAATAGTTCACCTAATACCTATAAGGGATACAGCGGACAATGGATGAAATCGACTGACATTTCGTCAATGTTGTGTATTAAGAGCAACGTACTCAGGATCTAATAGTCCTCCAAATTGCCCAAAATTTAAGATAACGTATGATTAATGTGAACCTTAATAGAATAGGTTGCAGAGGAAGCTGCTTTTGATTCTATTAATCGTTATTATGACTTTATGATCTGGAGGATTTGAATGCCTGGTTCCTGGTCGGAAGTTGAGATCAGAGCGATTGTCGAGGACTATTTTGCCATGCTTCAAGCCGAAATCAATGGCATTAACTACAACAAGACAGCTCATAGAAGAAAGCTGATCCAGCAACTCAACAGCAGATCTCATGGTTCTATTGAGAGAAAGCACCAGAATATCAGTGCAGTTCTTATTGAAATGGGATGCCCATACATTTCCGGCTACAAACCACTGGGGAATTACCAGAGAAAACTATTCCCTGATATCATATCTGAGATGCTTGGTGATAGTATTTTACTAATTGATAGTATTGCTGCAGATGCTGAATCAGCTGTTGAAATTCCTACGATTGAAAGCATTCTGGATGTTCTGGTAAGCCCGCCAGAACCTATTACCCCGCATGAAAAGCAAATCGCACTCGAGAGACCACGATTTAAAAGCAAAGTGAATTATCTCGCCAGGGAAGCTGCCAATTCAGCCCTCGGTTCTGCGGGGGAGCGTTTCATTTTAAATTATGAGCATGCAAGATTGATTTACCTCGGAAAAGAGAATCTTGCCGATCGAGTCGAAAGGATTTCAGAAACAAAGGGAGACCAGGCAGGCTTCGATATTTTATCATTCGATGATACTGGAAAAGATAGATACATTGAAGTGAAGACAACGAAATATGGTAAACAGACTCCTTTCTTCATATCATCGAATGAACTGGATTTCTCAAAAAAGAACAGTGAGAATTATCATCTGTACAGATTGTTTCAATTCAGGAAAGAACCAAAGCTGTTTACACTCCCAGGTTACCTGGAGAACAATTTCAGACTTGCAGCTACAACCTTCAGAGCTGAATGTGTTTGAGAGCTGCATATGCATATAACTAGTCAAGCAATCGCTCCAGGCGCGCGAATAGTCGTAAGAGATGCTGAATGGCTTGTAAGGAGGATAGACTTGACTAAGACAGATATCCAGGCCTTGATACAGGTCATTGCTGTATTTGCGGGTGAGAGAGCACAAAGATTTCAATTGTTGCATAACCTTGGTAGTTATATATATTTACCAAGGAAATGAAACAGGAGATGATAATGGACCGAAAAAGGAAAATCATTGAACTGGCGGAGCGGATGGGCATAATAAGACCCCGTGATGTGGAAGCGGCTGGTATTCCACGCGAGTATCTGCGACGGATGTTCCTGAGTGGTGAAATTGAACGTGTTGGACGCGGACTCTATACCCTTCCGGAGTCGCTTACCAGCGAATCCGTTTCACTTGCTGAGGTCGCCAAGCGCATTCCGAACGGGGTGATCTGCCTGATATCAGCTCTTCAGTTTCACCATCTGAGTACTCAGATTCCTCATAAGATCTGGATTGCAATAGAGAACGGGAAATGGGAACCGGAGTTTAAATATCCTCCCCTTGAGATTGTTCGTCTTACAGGTCCGGCTTTCAGCTTCGGGGTTGAGAAACATGAAGTGGACCATGTTCCGGTTATGGTCTACAGTCCCGCAAAAACAGTGGCCGATTGTTTCAAGTTCCGTAGCAGAGTAGGTCTGGATGTTGCCCTTGAAGCTCTCCGCGAGACATGGAGTTACCGCAGGGCTTCCATTGATGAACTATGGGAAGCAGCTAAAGTATGTCGAATGACAAATGTTATGCGTCCCTATATGGAAGCAATGACTTATCGGAGTCCTGCATCGGGCACGAATTTCTCTTCAAATCGATATAGGTTACGGTGACATAATTACACCGGAACCTGAAAAGATAGAATTTCCAACGCTTCTGGATGCGCCTCCACCTAAACTTCTTGCCTATCCCAGGTATACGATGATTGCTGAGAAACTCGAAGCTATAGTGCGACTGGGAATGATAAATAGTCGTATGAAGGATTTCTATGATCTGTGGCTGTTGAGGAAGCTGTTCACATATGATGGGAAGACACTCAGAGATGCCGTGAATAATACTTTCAACCGACGATCAACCCAAATTCCACGGGGGGTGCCAGTAGCGTTTACAGACGAATTTCGAAAAGATCCTCAGAAACAGGTCCAATGGAGAGCATTCGTCAGAAAATCGGAACCGGAAATTCTACTGGGAAATCTCGATACCACCATAGGCGAAATAGTTACATTCCTTATGCCGGTTCTTAACGCGATTCAGAACAGTAGCGACTTCAGGTCTACCTGGAACCTGTATGGGGCATGGCGAAAACAAATGGAAATGTAGAGTGGCAATGATCAACCTCAAGGGCATCTATTGTTCCATCTGACAGGAAATCCTGAACACAGAAGAATGCGATTGGAATAATGAGCATAACCGGAACCGCGCCGGAACAGGGACAGCTCGTTCACCTGCGAAACAGGTATTTCATCGTTGAGGATGTTATCCCGAATGATACAGGCCCTGCAGTATCTCCGATAACAAGAGTAAGCCTTGAATGCATTGATGATGACAGGCTTGGAGTATCACTTGATGTAATCTGGGAACGCGAAGTAAATACGAGAATTCTTGAAGACATCAGCCTTCCGATCATGACGGACTGGGACAAACCCGAAAAATTCAATTCATTCCTCCGGGCTGTAAGATGGTCCAATCTAGATCTCAGCCAGTGAATTCAGAATAGTTATGAGCGTTCAGATCAGCGTTTCTTCCTGGAGATATGACTCACTGAGGTTTCTCCCATGTTCTTCACAGTTCCAGAGATACCCAGTTGACGTAGAGCCTTCCGGGCTTTCGCCATATCACCATTGTGAACCTTTAGTATATGCTGATTCTTTCTACTTGCTTTCAATCTTTTTGCAGCTATAAGAATTCTGTCGAAGTTTCCGCTTCTTTCAATTTCAGTCGCACGATTTCTAGTGGCTGCGTCGAGTCTTCGTCCTCCGGGAAGTTTTACTTCAGTCTTTCCGGATTTGCCTGCAGCTTTACGTTTATGTAA
>DAOWJX010000090.1 GCA_030640155.1 Candidatus Aegiribacteria sp.
AAACCATTTGATTCGGAATTGCATGAGAAGTATATCACACCATCAAGAATAATTGGCGAAGAATTAATCTTAAACCCGTCCATGGAGATGGCAACAGGTGAGTCATACTCAATCCATAATAATAACACTTTGGGACTATTTTGAGATAGTTCTAAGAGTATCCACTACGGGGTAGCACGTAGTCTGAAGATACTCCCTTCAGACGTGCAGAAACTCCTGTTCTTATTGATCACGGATCTTCAAGAAGATGGTCCGATTAAGAAGAGTTGGCGGAATTTCTCGCCGCTTTCAAAGGATCAATACCACTGCCACCTGATATACATGTACGTGGCCTGCTGGACATGTCGAAAAAATGAAATAGAGATAGAGGTGTATTATGTTGGTTCTCGTGAAAAAGCCCCGTATTGAGTTGTCCATTCAAGGTGAGTGTGCCGACGAGCTGCTTGCCTGGATCAAGAAAAAGTACGACATAGAAATACTCACGGAGGAAGACAGGGACGAGGTCATCCCAATCGAGAGCACTGATTTCTGGAAAGAGATGCAGAAGAATCGCATCGGCAACCTGCTTGCCGGCGCTCGTCTGAAAGCTGGTTTAACTCAAATCCAGCTGGCTGAGCAACTGGGTATCCGCCAGAATATGGTCAGCGATTACGAACGAGGTCGTCGCACTTACTCAGATGCCATGGCCAATCGTCTCAGCAATGTGCTCAATGTCAGAGAGGAACAGCTGAGATATGGAAGTGAACAGGATAATTCAAGTGATTCTGAATAGCCTGTTAGAGTGGGAATGAAGTGAATTTTCAAGGCTACAGAAGAGCTTTTTATGAAGCCATGTAAAGTCTGTAGAAAAGACAATTATCCCTTATGAGGATCAACAGCTTATCCTGGTTGCATATCACTTATTTACATTATACTCTTATCATGCTGGAGTCTTAAAAGAATGAGGATTGTATTGATATGAAGATATTCGTGGATCGGAACAGGGAACAGGAGGAAATGAATTGAATAAAGGAGCCATTTTTACCGGATGTGTTTTGCTACTGATTGCGGCATGCGGGGAGGAACAACAGGCGGAGGCCGTCCCCGAAGCCGAATTAGAGATCATACAGCTGAGCGTTACGGATACTATCGGGATCGAGCTGGGGGATTCCTGCTATGTGTTCGGTTATGTGGCTGATGCTGCCAGAACGGACAGTATTATTTACGCATTGGATATGCCTTATGCCCAGCTCAGGAAGTACACTCCCCAGGGGGAGTATTCAGGTTATATCGGTGGAAGAGGTGACGGGCCGGGAGAGCTGGCTATGCCACAGGGGCTGGAGCTTTTTCCCGATGGCTCAATGATCATTCAGGACATCACCGATCTGGGGCTTTACAGCAACCGGGAAGAATGGCTGAGCCATATCTTTGTGCATTCGGGTAACTGGTCAACCCAGCACACTATCATGGGATCGGGAACATTTGCAGTGCGCTGGCATGAATTCATTTATGAACCATCCCTTATTATGCGGCAGTTCATAGCCGGCTACGATCTTGAGGGTGAGCTCCTGGTGGAGTTCATGGTCGATTCAATAAAAGTTCCCGTGGATCCGGAGAATAACACGGATGCCCTGAACAGATTCCTTTTCTCTCACTATCTCACCGGTGATCTTGACGGAAACCTGTATATGGTACAGCGACATATCCCACAGTACAGAATAGTATGCTGCGGGTCTGACGCTGTTCCCTTCGATACCCTGTCACTTGACCTTCCCGTAGTTGAAAAGACGGAAGAAGAAATGGCCCTGGAAAAGCAGCATGTAGAGGAGTATCTAACCGGGATGGGAACTTCCAATGTGATGCAGTGGATATACGAACCTGATACTTTCAGGGCACCAATAGACGGCATCTGGCTGGGCTGGGAGGACAACCTGTGGGTGCTGCGGGGTACAGAGGACAAACCGGTCTTCGATATCTGGAATATTCCGGAGGGAGAGCTGCTTTACCGGGCTGAGCTGGACCTGGAGATCCCTCCTGCTGAGTTCCTTACTTTCTACATCAACCCCTGGTGCAGAGATTTTATCGCTGTACACGAGGATGAGGGAATGGTTCAGAGAATACTGCTTATCGACGCGGAGTATCCTTCGAACTGATCCTTCCGGACAACTTCGTCAGTTGATCGTTTCAATACGGCTTCTGTAGATTTTTCATGTAGGGGTACAACTGATTGGATGATTTGTAATTCAATACATGGAGGTTTGATTTATGAAGGCTATACCTGAAAGAGATTGGAAGAAACTCAGGGCAATAAAAGAAGATGTACTTAATATCTCATGCGGACGAATTTTCGAGAAGATCAGGACAATCATTGAAGAACAACGCGGAGATAAACACAAAGCCTATCTCAGTCTCTGGAAAATACTGGAAAAAGAAGATCGGGAATTATCAGTTATGTTCGATGACCTGAAGCGGAGCAATGCCATTTACAAATTGG
>DAOWJX010000227.1 GCA_030640155.1 Candidatus Aegiribacteria sp.
AACACCGATGATGCAGCAGTTCATGGAGATTAAAAAAAAGTATAA
Source organism: Candidatus Aegiribacteria sp. (assembly GCA_030640155.1). Lineage (GTDB taxonomy): Bacteria > Fermentibacterota > Fermentibacteria > Fermentibacterales > JCC-6 > Aegiribacteria. The sequence goes on from DAOWJX010000227.1 coordinate 46, forward strand.
GGATGAGATACTTCTTTACAGGATGGGCGATTTCTATGAGACATTCTACGAAGACGCCAGAACAATATCAAAGGTTCTGGGAATAACCCTCACCTCCAGGGGCAAAAGCAGGGACACGGGAGATAGAATCCCTCTGGCTGGTTTTCCATGGCATGCTCTGGATGGATACCTTTCAAGGCTAATTAAAGCGGGGTATCGAGTTGCTGTCTGTGAGCAGACTGAAGATCCAGCGCAGGCAAAGGGGCTTGTAAAAAGGGATGTAATCGAAGTCATTACACCCGGAACGCTGGTAAGTGGATCAGCACTTGATGAGCGGAGAACTTTCCTTCTCTGTTCAGCTGTTTTTAATGATTCGGGAACAGGTGGACTTGCTTTCTGTGATATTTCAACTGGTGAGATTGAAGCCGCGGAAATTGATACGGCACTGCTGCCTGGTGAAATAGCCAGAAAAACTCCGTCCGAGCTTCTGGTCTCAGATGATCAGAAGATTGACCCGCTGTCGAATTGTGAGATTACACGGCTTGAGAACTGGAAGTTCGACCATGACACTGCTGTATCGCAGATAGAGACAATTCTTGAATTATCGGCTCTTGAAGGGCTGGGGCTTGGGATCCAGAGTCCTGCTCTATCCGCTCTTGGAGCACTCCTGGCCTATATCCGGGATACGAAGAAAATGGATGTGGCACACCTGAGTTTCAGCGGAATGTACAGACGTGATGACTGCCTGATTATTGACAGGGGCAGTGCCCGTTCACTCAATATCACGGAAGCTCCTCCAGGAGAAGAATCCGGAATCCTCTCGGACATCACAGATGAGACAAAAACAGCGGCGGGAAGCAGAGAGTGGAGAAAATGGCTCCTGTCACCTCTGAGAGACAGTGAGGAAATCCGGAAAAGACACGATTCGGTGGAGTGGTTTATTGAATCTCCATCAGTTCTTTCCGATGTACTGGATATTCTTGATGATACAGCGGATCTTAAACGTCAGGCGGGTAAACTGGGAACTTTAAGATCCTCACCAAGAGACGTAAGAGCCATAGCGGACACACTTGCGCTGCTTCCTGAAATAGTCAGTTTACTGAAAGGCGCTGAACCGTCACTGCTTTCCGAGATGGCTTCAATCGATGTTCTTTCAGGCATATGCGAGCTTATCGAGTCAATTATTACAGAGAATCCTCCCGCAAGATTATCGGATGGAGGTGTCATTCGCGAAGGAGTGTCTGAGGAACTGGATGAATACAGAGATATCCATGAAGGCGGTCACAACTGGATAAAATCCAGGATCGAGGAAGAGAAGAAATCTACCGGTATACCGAATCTCTCCATAGGGTGCAACAAGGTTTTCGGATATTATATAGAGGTTTCGAACAGCCATCTTTCAAAGGTGCCCGAGCATTACATCAGGAAACAGACTCTTGTTAACGCAGAACGTTTCATAACTCCTGATCTTAAAGAAGTTGAATCAAGGATTTTCAGAGCCGGTGATGAGATTGAAAAACTTGAAAGCGCGTTGTTCAAGGATCTCAGGGAAGAAGTCGCGAAGAAAATAGACGGAATCAGAAACGCAGGTAAAATGCTTGCTCAGCTTGATGTCCTGACATCTCTCAGTGTACTGGCTTCGAAAAGAGGATATGTCAGGCCGGAGTTGTTGAAATCTCCAGGAATTTCAATCAGTAAAGGGAGACATCCTGTTCTTGATGTCCTTCTTCCTCAGGGTGAATGTGTTCCGAACAGCCTTGAACTTGACCGGACAAGAAGGATTCTGCTGGTAACAGGCCCGAATATGGCGGGTAAATCGACTTATCTGAGGCAGATCGCTCTACTTATCGTACTCGCTCAGTCCGGATCCTTTGTTCCGGCAGAGTCAATGCTTTTCTCTCCGATAGATAGAATATTCACGAGAATTGGATCTGTTGACAGAATTACGAGAGGGCAGTCCACTTTTCTTGTGGAAATGGCTGAAGCTGCGGCTCTTCTTAATTCAAGCACACCTGACAGTCTTGCTATACTCGATGAAATCGGCAGAGGTACAAGCACTTTTGACGGACTTTCACTTGCCTGGTCGATGATCGAGTACCTGCATGACAGCAGCACTCACAGACCAATGGTTCTTTTCGCCACGCATTACCATGAACTGACGGTTCTCGCCAGTTTTCTTCCTGCTGTAGCAAATGTAAATGTAAAGGTAAAAGATACAGGCGGGAAAGTTGTGTTTCTCTACAGCGTGGAGGAGGGAAGCACAGATGAATCTTACGGTATACATGTCGCCTCAATGGCAGGAGTACCTTCAAAAGTAGTCAGAAGAGCGCGGAAGGTTCTTTCAGATCTGGAAGCGGGGCGCCACCTCATGCCAGGTGGTTTTTCAGAGGATCAGATGGAACTCCAGTTGAATGAGCCGGAGGCGGAAGATCCACTGATAGAAGAGCTGAAGAAGATCGATCCGGATTCCCTCACACCGCTTAAGGCGCTTGAAATTCTTTACGAGCTTCGTGATAGACTAAATTAAATAGTGACAGGGACTATTTAATATTTAGGGCAAATCCACTTGTTATTATTTAAATAGTGCCTGTCACTATTTAATTAGGTGAACGGGTGTTTACATCTTATTGAAACATTGCTATAGTACCTTCGTGGTGAAACGGAGGTTACTTATGAAAACATTTGATTCCGGAAATGGAATATGGGAGCTCTCATCCGATAACTCGAAAGATGTTAATGTTGTAAGTGTTTTCGGTACAAAGGGAAACAGATTTTCAATACTCGTGTTTCCCAGAGAATCAGTTCCGGTTGATTACGCGGGAAAAAATGGAAACTGGGTAATCAATCACTCCAACACTGAAACATCAGCGATTCGGTTTACTCTTCAGTGGGTTGCTGATGCAGGCGGCAGCGGATGCGTCATCCTATGCGGGAGGGAAGCTCAGCAGCAATTCAGCTCCACAGCCTGATTCAGGAATTCTCTACCACTCGATTCCAAGACCGAACTGCACCATGCGCGGCATGCCATATGCGTAAGGGTTGTCAAGTACACCCGTCGGATCGGGGTCACGTGAGGAATCGTATAAATAGCCACCGGCCTCGTACCACTCAACATCCATTATAAGATCGATGTTCCGCCTGTTGAAAAGATTGTACACCTGACACCAGGCATCAAGAGTAATTGATCCGATCCAGAACTTCCTGTTGACCTTGAGCCTGGCCATCGTCGTGGCAGGATACCTTTCCATGTTTATTCTCGGTTCTGGTGAACCCTGATTGCTCGCAGTGTAAGGGAACCCGCTCCCGAAGTCCAATGAGAGATGGATTCCGAAACCTTCAAGGAAAGGTGTATTGCCGATTCTGGGACCTTCACCACGGGGAATGCGGAAGTCCAGTTCGGCATTGACAGTATGTCTCTGATCCCAGTCAAGGTAATGCTCCTCACCGGGAGGGTTCCAGCCATAGATACTGTAGAGATAATTCTGCAACGCAATTGAATTCCTGCCCCTTGCAATGGAGTACGAATAGCTGAGGTTGCCTTTGAAGAAACCGCTGGGGCGCAGGGAATAAGTTATCTCTGATCCTCTGACATTGCCATAACCATTATTGACATACAGATCATACGCCGGAGCTGTTCCGAATTGAATCCTCCGAGTGCCGGTGAGAGCGCTGATATTCTTGATATAGCCGCAGATGTCCAGCATTGAAACGTCGTTTAACTGATACTTCAATCCAACTTCGTAACTTACGGTCTTCTCGGGTGACAGATCGAGATAACCGACAACGGGGATATCTTCCGAAAAGCTGTAGTCCGCTCCACTGAATATTCTGCTGAACTCCGGCATCTGGAAATAGTGCCCGTATGAGAAATACATGAAATGTCTTTCACCTAGAGGGAATGTGAATCCCAGACGGGGACTTACGTAGTATTTTACGGTTGCCTCAGGATTCTCTGTTGGATCGAGTTGATTCGAGGAGGAAAGGTCCGGATTGGGATCGAAATAGTCCAGTCTGAGTCCTGCATTCATAATCATATCATTGTTAAGGCAGATCCGGTCCTGTAGAAAGATAGCGCCTGAGTTCGGGGAAGCGTGATATCTGTTAAGGTGTACGCTTCCGGCAGAGTCCGCGATCACATTGTATTTGAAGACATTGTAATGCTTTACTTCGATGCCGGTCTTCAGGTGGTGATTCTGATTGAGTATTCCGGTAATATTTATTCCGAAAGTAGATACGGTACTCCTGCTCTCATTCCAGACGAAGCGGTTGGTGCCCTCCCTGTAAAAACCGTCATAGTCAACGGTTCGTTCAGGGGAGTAATTGAGCCAGTCTTCTTCGGTAAAATTCTCTCCCAGCCACTCGGTATCGTAGGGTTCGTCAGGGTCATTCCTTATTCTGTATTCGAAAGATGACTGAAACCTGTTCAGCCTGATCTCTATATCGGCAGCGTCGCTTAACATATGCGAAATGCCAAAACCGATACTGTAGTTCTCCCGGAACCTGGTTGGAAGAGCGTAGAGAATACTGGTTCCGGTACCCGGTACCAGGGAATCTGCTCCTGAGCTGGACTCGATGTAGTATGGAGTCTCAAATCTGCTCCACGCCCAGTAATCACCAATTCCGAACCATCCGGCCATTCTATCCAAATAGAAACCGGTAATATTGATTTTTGTTCTCGGTGTCGGTCTGTAAGTCAGTTTCAAATTACCCGAACATGTGGTAGACCAGTCGTCGAAGCCGTAGCCGTACCTGCCGTTCTCGCCGCCTCCCGTTTCATGGTACTTGCCGGCCGCGAAGAAACTGATCTCTCCCGGTATTTGTACACCGATGGCCGGCAGGAGGTAGGTGGAAATCGGTTCAGGGCCGCTTACAAACGCTTCCGAGTTCAGTTCGGCGTTTCCACAGCTAGTCTTCCTGTGCCATGTCCACTCGCTTGCCAGGCCGAGGGATTCCCAGTCGTTGCCGCTGAGACTGATTCCTCCATGGCAGGAACTGCCGCCCTCGCGTCCGACAATGTCAACAATTCCGGATTGAGCGTTCCCGTATTCTGCATCAAATCCGCCGGTGGTGATTGTGGTTTCGTATATTGAAGACAGTGGAATGTCGCTGCTGAAAGTGTTGTCAATCGGGTCTACATGGGTAACACCATCAACGATATAAAGCACTTCTCCGATGCGTCCGCCACGAAAGTGGAGGGAGTGTTCAGAGGAAGCAGCTATAGCGGAGATTTTGATTAAATAAGAACTTATGCATACGTCGCCGAAAGTGGATATTTCACCCCTTCGGCTACCGCAGTCAGTCACACCTGTCTGCAGTTCGACGATATCGATAATACCGGAAACAGGCATAGTCCTGATCTCGTCAGCACCGATGACACCGGACTCTGAACTGCAGGAATCTAATTGATGATCAACAATAAAAAACTCAATGCTTGAACTGTCTTCGGGCTTCTCCGTTATAATTTCAGGTGTAACAGCGTGCCCTGAACCAGTTAACAATATAGTTAAGAAGAACAGTATCATAGCTTTTCCAGTCATGACAGCTCCTTCCGATTAAACCTGTTAATAATATATAGAATAATGTTATTCCGTGTAATGCATGTCAGTAGACTTCATTGCCGTATTGGCATATTTTTCAGCTTATATGTTGTTCAGTGAAATCAGACGGGGGGTATTAAGGCATAGACCGAAAGCTGGATTCGGAAGGATTGACCGTATTCTTTCCCGCCTATAATGAAGAAGAAAACGTTCGTTTCATGATTGATTCGGCGAAGGAAGTTCTTGAGGGGCTTTGTGAACGGTGGGAAATCATTCTAGTTGATGACGGGTCAACTGATAGAACCGCTGCAATCGCAGAGAGTATCTCGCTGGAAGATCCAAGAATCAGAGTTGTCAGACATGGTCGCAATCTCGGATTTGGAAGTGCCATCCGCACAGGAATTGCTAATTCACGAATGCCCTGGATATTCTATACTGATTGCGATGGTCAGTTCGATCTTAATGAACTCGATAAAGTACTTGATCTTCGGGATAAAGCGGATATTGTTTCCGCATACAGACACAGGAGAAAAGATCCATGGATGCGTCTTCTCTATTCAATTGCTTACGGAGCTGTGACATCTGCACTCTTTGGTGGTGGATTCAAGGACACTGATGCGTCCTTCAAGCTTTTCAGAAGAAGTATTTTTAAAGTAATCAAACCTGAATCAACATCCGGAGTAGTAGACTTTGAGATTCTTCTTATTGCCGAGAAAATGGGGTATTCGGTGGTACAGATTCCGGTTTCTCATTATCCGAGAAGAGCCGGACAGGTATCCTTTGAGACGGTCAGAAACGGAATATTCACCTGGGTAAAGGTATCTGCGATTACTGAGATGTTCGCGCAGCTGCTGAAACTGAGAATACGGATATGGAGGGGGGATGTCTGAAGAGAGAAAAGACGCCCTTCTTGTTACTCCAATTCTACCTGTAGAGACAGGGCTGGCCACATACGCGATGAGAGTGCTTCAGAATACCCTGGATTTCGTTAACTGGACAGTGGCTTATCCCGATGGGGGAGATCCGGATTCCCTTCCTGAAGGAATTCGTGCTATAAGGATTGATCAGATTTCGGATATGACAGGAATTCCTGATATCAGAATTTTTCAGCTGGGTAACTCCATACATTGTTTTCCAATTGTTCAGGCTCTCTATATGTATGGCGGAACGACGCTGTTTCATGAGATAGTACTGCATCATATGCTTCGATTCTGCTATCTTGAGAATAACCAGCTGGAGGAGTACAGAAAGGAAATCAGGTTCTGCTATGGCCCGAATGCTGAAAGAATTGAAAAGGAGCTGTCCAGGGAGTCAATATCAATAAAGGAATATGATATCCTTCTGAAGAGGTATCCGCTTATCGGAAGGGTTCTGCATGCGTCCAGCTCCGCAGCGTGCCTTTCTCCATATGCTGAATCAGTAATAGAAGGTGCTTTCCGTCAAGGAGGAACATGTACCATAGGGCATCCTTTAAGTCCACTTCCCGAAATTGAAGTACCCGAGAAGCCATTTGATATCTGCATAGGATTGCTTGGCACTAACCATCCGGGGCGGAATCTTTCTGAAATTCTGGAGGCTGTTGAATTATTTCGAAGAGAAATCCCTGGGGCGGGGCTCCTTCTTATTGGAGAAGGATATCCTGAAGATATTCCTGAATGGATAGTCAGTTTTGGAAGATTACCGGAGAGTGAATACCAGGGATGGATAAGGACACTTGACTACGCGGTTGACATGAGATATCCAACATGCGGAGAAACATCCGGAAGTTTGCTTGAAGCAATGAGAGCCGGAATACCATGCATTGTAACTGCAACCGGATCGTTCCTTAACATACCTTCCGATGCGGTATTACGAGTACCATGCGATAATATGGTTCAGGGTCTTTTACAGTCTCTGAGCTACCTTCATAAAAGACCGGATTTAAGAAAATCAATGTCTGCGAATTCCATCTCATATGCGGAGGATACCGGTTCAGTTGAAATACTGAGAAGCGACTGGAACAGGATTTTCAGGATGGCATCTGAATCAGGATCACAGGACACTGCACAGGCAGACAACAGTTATTCACTTTCTGCCGCATGGCATGAAACTCCACCGGGGTTCACTATGGATATATCCACAGAAGCAGTATCGTGGAAGTATTCGGGAGATGTTGTGCTGGAAGGACCCCCGAATTCCAGTGGAGCAGAACTTACAATCTGTGGAACAGGCAGTGTTAACGGTATAGAACTGCCAATCGAACCAGGCGTTATGTCCGTAAAAGGGAAGAATCTCAGTTTGAACGGCGAGGGAAGGGTATTCTGTGTTATGTGGAAATAGTGTTACAAATGGTTATTCAATAAAGAGGTACGTGTTTCCGGCAATGCTTGTTGTTTCACTATTTCTCCTTCTTCTCCCTTATGGAAAGATATTTCTGTCTCATGAACAGAGGATCATCAGTGAAGTAATGCCTGATCATACCGTTCGCAGCGATTCCGACGTTTACGATCAGGCATGGCATTTCTGGTGGGTTTCCTATGCGCTCGATAACGGCGATGATCCCCGTTACTGCAATTTGATCTATCCTCCTGATGGAGTATCACTTGTATTCCATCATATCGGATGGTTTGACACCTATTTATTTGCTCTTGCAGGGATAAGCAGCAGTAATCCCGCTCTTTCGTACAACCTCTCATTAATGGTCGGTACCCTCCTTACGGCTATTTTCGGCTGGTATCTGGCAAGATCCTGGGGTGCTGACAGATACGGAGCGCTGTTTACCGCGCTTGCACTGGCATGGCTCCCTTCACGAACAGCTCATCTGCTGCAGCATTACCAGCTTGCGAACTGCTCGGCTCTGATAGCTTCTCTATGGCTTTGCAGGGAATACCTTTCGAAAAGATACAGGAGATATTACGCCGGATTTGCTGTTGCCATGCTTGCAGCGGCATTTGAAAGCCCTTTCCTTGCGATGTTTGCGGCAATAGGGATGTTCGCGACAGCTTTCATCATCCGTGCGAGCTGGAAAAGAACGGTGATGCTTACTCTAATAGTAATCGTAGTGACGATTATAAGCGCAATGTTCATTATCAAAGCTCCCGGAGATGCCGGATCACCTGAAATGGACTGGAGAAAGGCTATTTACTGGTCAGCTGAACCTCAGTCATTCATCCTTCCATCTCCATTCGGCCTGATGGGTGAGATTACAGGTATGCCGCACAGGTTATCATGGATGGCTAACACGTTTGAAGGTGTTGTTACTCCTGGTCTTATCGTGCTGATATCCTTCATTTTCATTGTCTGGAAGAAAAAAGAGTGGAGATTAGCGTTAATAGTGCTCTCTCTATTCATTTTAAGTCTGGGTCCTGAACTGCGTATTCTTGGCAGACCTCTGGGAATTCCTTTACCATTTCGACTTCTTCAGAGTATCCCTGTTCTAAACGGGTTAAGATCACCTTCCCGATTTGCCATTCTTGGAGGTATTCTCGTTGCAGCAGGAGGGGGAATGGCTGTAACGATGATGAAAAAACGACTTAAGAACTTTGTATTCTTCATTTTTCTTTTTGAAATGGCCGTCCAGGCACTGCCATCCGTTCCAGCTGATATTCCAGCTATCTGCTATGAGATACCCCCTGATCGTACCGTTCTCGAGATTCCATGCGATGATAACGTGAGAAGATATGCCTACTTCCAGACTGCATCTCCATATGTGCGTCAATATGCTTTTCTTATACGTTTTCCCAAAACGCTTGAAAGAGTGCCGGAATTTCCTGAAATGTCCGCCAGCGTAGATCTTGTACTCTACCACAGATGGCTCTTTGAAGATGATGTTAAAGCACACTATGACAGTCTCTATACTCAGTATTTCCCAGGATTTACATCCGAGGATTCCATCTGGATACTGGACAGGAGAGGTGTAAGATAAGGACTTCACACGTATGGCTTGATCTTAGTATTGTTTCTCACGCTATTGGCGGAGTGTCGAGATATCTTCTGTCTGTTGCACGGGCTCTTAATGCAGTTGCTCAGGAAGAGGGAATTAAATTCAGTATTCTCGATGTGCCTGCTGTACATCCTGGAGTTCCCGGTCCATCTGTTGACTGCATCGAACTGAGAACACCATTCTACCTTAGGATTCCATTTCTGAGGAGGATTCCAATCCGCAGGAAGTGGGAATTGCGTTCCAGAAGCAGAAGAATAAAACAAATCGCTGAAAACTGTTCAATATTTCATCACAGTGGAGTTCAGCCCGAGTTTCCAGCAGGCAGCAGATCAGTTGTTACAATTCACGATCTCTCCGCACTGGAGCATCCGGAATGGCATACGCGTGAAACAGTTGCCTTTGCGTCAAGAGAGGCGAAGATGATTCTAAATGGTTCAAGAGTGTCTACCAACTCAGAATGGACAGCTAAGCAGGTATCTGCATTCTTCGATATCCCCATCAGCGATATATGTGTTGCAGGCGGAGCTGCCGATGACATCTTCACCCCAGGAGAACCCTCCACTGATACACTGAGAAAGCTGGATCTGAAAATTGGAGAATATCTTCTTCATGTAGGTAACTTAGTGCCCAGAAAGAACATTCCATTTCTTGTTGATATCTATTACAGATCAAGAGAAAGAGGTCTCAGGTTCCCGCTGGTTATGGTCGGATCAAAAGCATGGGGCAGTATAAGCATTGAACATGACAGTAACGTAAGGATAATCGAAAATATCGATGACAGAACACTGGTTGATCTGTACCGCGGCGCAAGAGTGTTGCTTTATCCAAGTATCTACGAAGGGCTTGGACTTCCCGCACTTGAGGCGCTGGCATGCAATACACCTGTAATTGCAGCCAATGCGACAGCATTGGTGGAGACCGTCGGAAATCGAGGAATGTTGCTGCACCCGGATGATCCTGAAGAGTGGATTCAGGCGCTGTTGATGCTGAAAGATACCGGGAAGATGGCTGAACTCCGTTTCAAGGCTGAAGATGCGCAAGGGGAAAGCTGGAAGGACGTGGCAAAAAGACTGTGCGGATTCTACAGAGAGATAACTGAAGCATGAAAATTCTCCATCTGATTCATCGAACCTGGCCGTATCATGGTGGTGCTGAACGTTATGTAATCGAGCATGCCCTTGCCGGAAAGAGGTGGGGACATGAATCCGTAATCTGTTCTACAGATGCCTGGGACATGTCCTGGCTGGTTACCAGATCCGGTCAGCATATTCAAAGAAGAGTGGATATCTGGAATGGCATTGAAATAATCCGTTTTCCCGTAGTACATCCTCCTCTGCAGAATCTCTTTCGTGCTGTTCTTAGAAGAATTTCGCCCTGTGGCCCTGATCGCTATTTCTATCCGAACCCTTTTCTCCCTTCTCTCCACAGGTGGCTTTCAATTGATCGAGGATTTGGTTTTATCCATGCAAATGCAATGCCATTAATGCTTTATGAAGGATGGTATCACAGCAGGAAGACAGGAGCTGGTCTTGCGGCAGTTCCACATGCCAATGCGGGAGAGAAATTCAGACGGGTGTCTGCTTTGCGTTATTTTGACGGTTGCCAGAAGAAAATATTCCTTGAAAGCAGTTTTGTAGTAGCCCAGAGTGATTTTGAAAGGGGGATTTTCACAGAAATCGGTGTACCATTCGAACGGATTCATGTATCAGGAAGCGGAATAGAACCGGAGGAGTTTGCCAAGAGCAACCCTTCAGCGGCTCTGGAACGTCTGGGAGTTAAAAGTCCGGTTGTGCTGAGCCTCACTGCTCACTGCACAGATCGTGGAACAAAACATATCATTGAAGCATGCAGGAATCTGTTAAAGAGAGGAAGGAAATTCACGCTTGTTCTCGCTGGTCCTTTTCTGGAGGATGCCGAGGAGTATTTATTTTCCGAAAGAGATATTGCTGATGAATTTGGAGAAAATCTGGTGATTACGGGTTATATAGGGAAAGAGGACAGGATTGACCTGATAGCCGCTGCTGATATCGTCCTTTTACCATCACGCCTGGACTGTTTCGGAATTGTGATATTGGAAGCCTGGGTATCAGGGAAACCGGTTATAGGCTGCTGGACAGGTGGAATGCCGGACATGATCGAGGATTCCCAGAACGGCTTTCTCGTTTCCTGGGGAGATGTGGCGACACTGACTGATCGGATTGATATTCTTCTGAAGAACCCTGAATTGCGGGATTCCATGGGAGAACGAGGAAGGAAAATGGTACTTTCCACCAGAACATGGGATGTTGTTACAGACCGTTTTTATAGAAGAATGGCCGAATGCGACACATGGAAAGTAATACGTTGAATAAGAAAATAACGGTTGTTATCGTTACATGGAATTCCTCAACGCTGCTGCAGAGACTCGCGGAGACACTGAATGAACTTGAACCGATATGTGATGTTGTAGTTTCAGATAACTCATCAACGGACCAAACGTGTGAAGTGCTGAAAGAGTTACTCCCCTGGGTTACAGTTCTGAATAATCGGAAAAATGGCGGTTTCGGTTACGGTAATAACAGGGCATTCGAGGTGTGCAGAACGCCTTATATCCTGCTTTTGAATACAGATGCCAGGATATCCGCTTCCGCTGTTCTCGGTCTTCTTGAAATAATTGACAGGAATAAGTCTGCAGCAGCTGTACAACCACTTATCAGGTTGTGGGAATGGCCTCTGGTTACACTCAGCGCGGGAACTGCCATGACAGAATATGGCAGAGGGTATGATTATGATTTCATGCATTTTCAACCGGCTCCTCCCGGAGGCATTGTTGAAGTTCCAGCTGTAACAGCTGCTGTATCTCTTTTCAGAAGGGAAGCTCTTCAGGAAGCTGGTGGTTTCGACGAACGGATATTTATGTATTATGAAGATACCGATCTATGCCTGAGATTAAGAGAAAGAGGTTACACATTTCTTCTTGCGCAGTCTGTTGAAGCAGAACACATAATGGGTGTTTCAAGCAGCAGAGGAATTGCCGATAAATGGGAGCTTGAATCTTCAGCTTATCTTACAAGGAAGTATCTGGGTGGTGAGAAGTGTCAGCTTCCTGCATACTGGAAAAAAATGGAATGGAAAATAAGAATTTCCCTTATGCTTAACCGAATGCCCTGGTTCTGGCGAATTCCAGCGGTATATAAAGCAGAGAAGCTTCTAGTGAAAAATGTGGATCTGCCTGATTCCGTTCTGCAGGATATAATAGCCCCAAGACCTTTGCGTATGCCGTTTAAACGCTCTTCGGATTATACTGAGGTTCGCTATATGGGGAATGATGTGATCTTCGGCCCGGGGTGGCTTGATGGACGAATCGATAATTGCGGCTTCGGATGCATGCGCATACCCGCAGAGGCTGGTTCTCTTACATTCATGGCCGGATCCTTCAACATTTCAGGTTCGCTTGCGCTATGGTCTGAGAAAGGTGTCATTATCCGAAAATTTCTGCGTGTTTCTGAAAGAACCGGTTTCACAGCAGATATCGATGAAGGGATAACTCACCTGTATCTTGTTCCCGATAGAAGGAAACAGAGGATAGAAATAGATAATGTCAGCTATACGTTCTGACAGATTATTATTAATAGGGCTTGCGTCAGCAGTCCTGTTTCTTCTGAGAGGGATTTCCGGATTCACGGTTTCGTGGGTTCTGCTTTTCATAGGCGTCTCTCTGATTGATAAGCAAAACAGGATTACCTTCGTTACAATCATCGCTGCTGGAATCTCGCTGATAACAGTGGATGCTTGCACAGGAACAGCGTTGATTCTGACAGGCGCAATGGTTGGAATTGCCGGTTCGGATTCATTGATTTCAAGAGTCGCGTTTTTCGTTTCTTTCTCTGTTATTCTGTTTGAAGGCTCTATTACAGGAATACTCCCCCTTTTCGTTGTAAGCTTTCCCGCTTTGCTTCTTAAACTGGAGAAGTGGAGAATTATTGCTCTTGCAGGAGGAATTATCGCGGGTCTAATAATATGTGGTCTTCCAGGGGCTTCAACCTACGGCGTACTGGCACATGATGAGATTCTTTCTGAGAACGCTGTGATCTGGCCGGATATAGTATCAGCGAATATCAATCATCCGGTTGTGCTGCTTGAAGCGTTCAACATGGATAATGCTGATTTACTAATCGAAACCTCCGCAGGAGGGGTAAGAGACTCGTGCCCGCTGGGAATAATTGAAACCGGAGGGCAGATCTATCAGATAATGCCCGGGAGTAACGTATTCAGAATACGGGAAGCTGCTTTTCCCGTTGTTATCACACTTACTCGCAAATGGCAGCCATTTAACCATCCGGTAATATGGATTCAGAACGTAATGGCAACACCATGAATATTATGAGAAAATGCTTCAGAGATTCATCCGGTCT